>JAYUXE010000126.1:0-2491 GCA_043753165.1 Archangiaceae bacterium
TCGACGCCGCCGAAGCCCAGCCGCGCTTTCGCGAGCCACACGAACTCGTCCCAGTACGTCGGCACCCACGGACGCGCGAGCACCACGGCCGCGACCACGCCCAGCGCCACACCCGGCCGCGCCGTCGTCTCGGCCCCACGCAGCAGCACCCCCGCAACGACGAGCGCCGCCAGCAACACCAGCCCGAACCAGCCCAGCGACGCCGCGTACAACACGGAGATCGCGACCCACGCCGAGGACGGAGAGACGAAGGCGCCGCGCGTGCCCGCGAGCCACCGCAGCCCCGCTCCCGCGACGTGAAGCAGCGCGAGTCCGAGCAGCGAAATCACGGGCCCGCCCCGCAGATGACGCGCCCCAACTCTTCGCGGCACTGCGCCTTCAACGCGCTGCCCCGCACCTCGAGCTCTGGCCCCGTGCGTCCGTGCCGCGTCGGCGCTGCGTAGCGCGTCAGCGGAAACAGCACGTCATCGTCTTCCCGCACGATGCGCGCGTTCGGCGTGTGCGACTGCAGCTCGCTCAAGGTCCCTTCGATCGTCGACGCGAGCGCAAGCCGCTGCACCGGCCCGTCTGCCCGCACCGCCACGACCACCCACAGCCCCGGCAACGCCGCCATCGCAAGCAGCGCCCAGATCCACGCGGGCCGCTTTCGCCAGAGAAACAGCGCCGCGATGAACGCGATCGCCGCAATTCCACCCGACAGCAACGCGTCTGGAAAGTGCGCCCGCGGCGCGCCGGTGACGGCGTTGGCGCCGTCGAGCACGATGCTCTCGGCGGTGTCGAGCGAGAGGCTCAGGCGAAGAGCTTCCCGAGCTCCTGGGCGATCTCGAGATCCATCGGCTCGAGCACCAGCTGGCCCGACAGCACGGCGAGCTGCGCGTTGGTCGTGCCGTTGACGAGCCCCAGAAAATTCTCAGTGGTCGTCGTCACCTTCAGCTTCGGCGAGCCGTTGAGCCCCGCCTCGATCCAGTCGGCTTTCTTGCTGCAGTCGATGGTCCACTTCCCGCCGTCGTCGCCCGTGATGTCGAGGTGGATCTTCGCCCCGATCGCCTTCACCACCTTCGGGTTCTTCTTCAGCCGCGCGGCGAACTCGTTCTCGACGAGCTTCGCGATCTTGTTCAGCGGCGCCTTCTTCGGCACTGCCGCGGGCTTCTTCACCTTTGCGGCAGGCTTCGCGACCTTGCCTTCGACTGTCCTGCCCTTGCGGAACTTCTCGAAGCTCTCTTTCGAGAACAGCTGGCTGCCTTCCTTCTTCGCGTTCTCGAAAATCTCTTTCAATTTGTCGCCGCTGACGGCGTCGGGATTCTTGAAGTATTCGATCGCGACGCGGCCGATGCCCCAGTTCGCGGCGTAGGCGGCGGGAATGGTGAGCATCGCTCCGACGACGGGCAGCAGCGCCTTGATGCCTTGCCGGGCGAGCATGCCGATGCCGGCGGTCGCTCCGAGCTCGAGGATGAGGCGCTTCGCGTCGGCCTGCGTGACCTTGCGCCCGTAGATGTGGCCCACGGTCGCGACCATCGCCGACTGCACCGGCAGCATCAGCACCGCGTCCGAGAACGGAATCGGCGAGATGCTGATCACCGCGCACGCGTAGCTGCACAGGTTCACGACGTCGCGCGCCGCCTTGTCCCGCTGCTTCTCGGACGCCTTGCGGAAGTCTTTGGTGCGGATGTCTTCGAGGGTGTCCATCCACGACATGTTGGGTTCTCCGCGGGGGGCTACTTCCAGACGGTGACGGTACCGCCCTTGTGCTCATTGTCACGCAACACCAGCTGCGACTCTTTCGTCGCGCGGGCGGCGTTCGGGCCGACCCAGAATTCCTTGGGGTCTCCACGGCGGAAGCTCTTCTTCAGCCACGCTTCCATGTCGTTGAACAGGCTGCGGAACTTGTCCGGAGCGGGGTTTCGACGCCCGCCTTCCTGCGTGATGTCGAGCTCAGCCCAGAACTGCCCCGACAAAAGCTCGTTGTCGTAGTTGGGGCGGCTGCGTTCCCAGAAGATGACGGGCGATTTCGTCTCGAGCACGCGCCAGAACCCCTTGTCGGGGCCGCGCTTCATCTTGTCGACGCTCACCGGGCCGATGTCCGTCGCGGCGAGGTAGACGTCTTCCTCGGGAAGCTTGTCGTGCACGTCGGCGCTGGCGCGGAACTCCACCCAGTCGGGCGGCACGCGGCGCGGATAAACCTTGATCACGTGGCGCTCGAGGTACCGCAAAAAGGCCACCTCATCCTCGGGAGTCATGAAAAATCGAAGCTGGTTCGCCATGCGACCCTCTCTGCTACATCAGGTGCCATGGACGCCACCTTCTCGACGTTGCTGTCGCGAATGCAGGAGCTGAAAGATCTCGGAGGCGTCATCGGCCTCGCCACCTGGGACCAGGAAACGTACATGCCGCCCAAGGCGCACGCGGCGCGCGCGTCGCAGCTGGCCACGCTTCAGGGCCTCTACCACGAGCGCCTCATCGACCCCCGCCTCGGCGACCTGCTGGCGAAGGT
>JAYUXE010000127.1:0-2488 GCA_043753165.1 Archangiaceae bacterium
AAGCTGGGCACGGCGCGAAAGCAGAGCGCGGCGCTGCGGTCAGGCACGCGAACGACGCTGGTGCTCGAAGACGACCTGTACGTGTTCCAGCGGGTGGCGGCGGCCGACGCGGCGCTGGTCGCGATCAACCGGGGCGCGGCGCGTTCGATTTCGGTGACGGTGCAGGGCGCGGCGCGCAGCTACCGCGACGTGCTCAGCGGGAAGACGGTGATGCTCGGCGGCGCGGCCACTGCGGTTCCGCTCGAGGCGGCGTCGGCAGCGGTGTTCGTGCCGGCCGACTAGGCCTTCGGCTTGTAGAAGAGCACCAACGAGTAGCAGTGAAACTCGTTGTCGCTGGACTGCGCCACGACCTTGTCGACGATTTCCAGATCCTGATTGCTCTTCAACCAGCGGGAAACGTTCTCGCCGATCTCTTCGCGCTCTTTGGCCTTCGTCGCCGAAAACACCTTGACGCCCGTGAACATGAAATGGCTTATGCCATAGGTCCCCATGCTGATCGATCTTCACGTTCACTCCTGGTTGTCGCGCGACTGTCAGCTCGACCCGAAGCAGGTGTTGGCGCGCGCCGAGTCGCACGGCCTCGACGGCGTGGCCTTCACCGAGACGAACACGCAGGACGGCTGCGATGAGCTGCTCGACCTGGCGAAGACGACGAAGCTGAAGATCTTCGTGGGCCTCGAGCTCGCGACCGATCGCGGCCAGTACCTGTGCTTCCTGCCCGAGCCGATGAAGGCGCCCGAGCCGGCGCAGCTGTGGGGCAGCAACCGCGAGAAGCCGTGGAATGCGGACGAGTGCCTGTTGAAGATGAAGTCGTTGGGCGCGGCAATCGTCGCGGCGCGTCCGTACGATCGCGACACGACGCACTCGGCGGGCGACTACGTGAAGACGCTGACGTGCCTGTCGGGCATCGAGGTCTACAACCCGCGCGTGCGGCCCGGCTCGAACGAGCAGGCAATCGAAGCGGCGCTGGCGATGAAGGTCCCCGGTGTCGCCGGCAGTGATGCGCGCAGCTCGCTTGACGAGCTCGGCTACGCGGCGACCCTGTTCAAGAATCCCGTGAAGACCCAGGGCGACCTCGTGAAGGCGATTCTCGAAGGGAAGATGTGGCCCGTGCAGATGGGCGACCTTCCCGCGCTGGCGCGCCCCGGTGAAGCCAAGGCCCACGAGGCGACCCAGCGGAAGCACCAGAAGAAGGCCGCCCGCCGCGGCCGTTGGCGCAACTAGCGCGGGTTACCGCAGCTCGGTGACGCGTCCTTCACTCAGCACGGCCACGCGCCGGCCGCCCGGCCACGTCCACGTCTCGAGCTTGCGTTCGCCCTCGAAGCTGTACTTCTTGATCTCGGGGTAGCCCCAGGCCATCTCCAGCGCTTCGGCGGGCATGTCGACGACCGCGTTCTTGCCCAGCACCGCTTGCCGCACCGTGTCGCTGAACGTCGCGAGCCGCGACGCGGGATCTTCTTTGCCCAGGTAGCGGTCGACTTCCGACATGAACTCGGTTTCGTCGCGAAGGCCGGGGCGCAGCACGAGCAGGTAGGGCGGGGCGTCCTTCGGGGTGCCGCCGACGTCGAGGTACAGCCAGACCAGCGTGCGCGGCGTCATCAGCATCCGTTCGGTCATCGTGAAGGATGAAGGGAACTCGACCTTCTTGATCCGCACCAGCGTGCCCGCGGGCAGCACCTGCTCGACGGCGCCGGGGTTGATGGGCTGGCCATCGGTGTTCTCGAGCAGCCGAAGCTCTTCGGGCTGCACGGGCGAAATGAGCTTCTTCGCCGCGTCGCCGAAGAAGGGTGTCACGAAGGCCGAGACCTTGAGGTACCGATCTTCGCCTTCCAGCGAACGCGAGATCGCCGGGCGCGCCTCGGACGGAATGTAGACCTGGGTGGTGGTGCAGCCAGCGAGCAGCAGGGTGGCGAAAAAGAGGCGCGTCATGCGCGGCTCTTTACCGCACGTGCGCGCCTTCGAGCAGCGACAGTTGGCGCTGGCGATCGTCACAGCCACGCCCGGCCGGACACACCGGCCCCCGGCCATGCGGATCCGGGATCAGCAGGAACCGGCCCTGGTGCTGCGGCGAGAGCTCCATCGCGTCACAAAGGACACAGCGGCGACGCGCTTTCGATCGGGTTGGAAAGGGCACGAAGGCGATGTTCGCCCGGCCCTGCGCCGAGTCACTTTTTTGTGCGCTACGCCGACGACGCGCTGCTGCCGCCCGTGCCGCCCGTCGACGAGGTGCCGCCGCCAGACGAGGGGGTCGAGCTGCCCGAGGTTCCGCCCGAGTCTTTCTTCGGCGTGTCGGTGGACGCCGCCGGGGCCGCGGTGGTCGACGTGGTGGTGCTGGTGCTCGCGCTGCTGGAAGAAGACGACGCGTCCTTCTTCGACGAGCCGTAGAGATCCGAATACCAGCCGCCGCCCTTGAGCACGAAGCTGGTGCGGCTGACCTGGCGGGCCATCGTGCCTTCGGCGCCGCACTTCTCGCACCCCGCGGGCGCAG
>JAYUXE010000128.1:0-5955 GCA_043753165.1 Archangiaceae bacterium
ACGACCAGCCGGCCGCCGACGAACATCTCGCGCTCGAGCAGCAGGTAGGGCGCCTTCGCTTCCTCGAAGACCTGGGCGGCGGCCAGGCCGGCAGCCCCACCGCCGACGATCACCACGTCGCAGCGAATCGTTTCGGCCGGAGGCCGCGGGGGGGCCGCACGGTCAGGCAGCTTCCCCAGGCCCGCCAGCTGCCGCGCCACCTTCGCCATCACCTGCTCGGCAATCGGTACCCCCGCGAACATCTCGTGGTGGTTGAGCCCGCGCGGAAAGAACCAATCGGTGATCGAGAACACGTCGACCTGCGCGCTCGGAAACGCGTTCTGCCGTTCGAGACGCATCCCGGGGTGCACCGTCGTCTGGCAAACCGCGATGTTCGGCACGCCGTCGACGCGCATCAGGCAGTGGGCGCACGCACCGGTCAGACAGAAGGGGCCCCGCGGACGGTGGTACTTGATGCTGCGCGAGAAGATCGTCTCACCCGCGGCCAGCAGCGCGCACGCAGTGTTCTCGCCCGCACACGCGGGAATCGGCTGGCCGTCGAGCTCGATCGACGTGTCGGTGGCAGTTGGGTCGAGGCGGCGCATCAAGGTCCTTCGAAGGTGTCAGCGCTTCAGCGCCGGGCGAATCAGCGTGGTGTCGTCGCCCGCTTCTTCCGCCAGAATCGTCAGCTTCTGGTTCGTCGTTCGCAACCGGCGTGAGAGCTCGCGGCAGAGGTTCTGCAGCACCATCACGTAGCCCGCGACGTCTTCGTTGTAGAGCCGGTACAGCTCTTTGTTTCCCAGCGTGAGCAGCGTCGTCGGCTTCTCGACCACCACCGTCGCCGACCGCTTCATGATGTCGATCAGCGTCATCTCGCCGAAGAACTCGCCCGGCCCCAGGCGAATCAGCTTCGCGCGCCGCGCCCCGGGGATGCTCTGCCGGTACACCAGCGCCTCACCCGATCGCACCACGAACATGTGCCGCCCCGGGTCGCCCTGCTTGCAGACCTCGGAGCCCGGCACGAGCTCCTGCACCGTCATCATCGAGATGATCTTTTCGAGCGTGGCCGTCTCGAGGCCACCGAACAACGCGATCGTCGGCAGGAACTTCAGCAAGTCGGCCGAGTCTTTTGCTTTGGCCATCTACCGGCGTCCTCCGCGCGTCAGCTGGTTCACCGCTTCGCCCAGCCCTTCGAGCGTCAGAGGGTACATCGCGAACACCCGGCGGATGACCTCGATCGTCGTTTGCCACCACTCGCGCGGCGGCTCGGGGTTCAGCCACACCGCCTGTGGAAACCGTTCGACCAGGCGCATCAGCCACACCACGCCTTCCGCGCTGTCTTCGCCATAGCCCGACGTGCCCGTCAGTTCCCAGGGCGCCATCAGCGCGTCGCCAACCACGATCAGCTTGTACGTCGCGTTCGTCTCGGCAAACAGCTGTGCCACCGGCATCGGGTCTCGCAGCTGCGCCGTGCCGTACACCCGGCCGTAGATGCAGTTGTGGAAATAGTAGGTGCGCAGCTCTTTGAAGTGCGTCGCCTTCTTCGCCGCCGTGAAGAGCCGCGACACCGTGTCGGCGTGCGGATCCATCGAGCCACCCACGTCAATCAGCAGAATCAACTTCGTGTTCGACTTGCGCGGCGGCCGCGTGACCACCTCGAGCTCGCCCAGGTTCCGCGCCGTCTGCTCGATCGTCTCGTCCAGGTCGAGCTCGTCGGCGATGCCTTCGCGCGCGAACGCCCGCAGCTTTCGCAGCGCCAGGGCCAACTGCCGCACGTCGAGCACCAGGTCGTCGCGGTAGTCGCGGAAGTTCCGCTGCGTCGCCACTTCGATCGCCCGCCGGTTTCCACCTTCGCCGCCCACCCGAATGCCGTCGCGCGGCGCACCGCTGTGGCCGAAGGGCGAAGTTCCGCCCGTGCCAATCCACTTGTTGCCGCCGTCGTGGCGCTTCTTCTGTTCCTTCAAACGTTCCTCGAACATCTTTTCCAGCGTCGCGCGATCCAGCGCCTCGAGCAGCGCCAGGTCTTCCGGTGACAGCTGCGGCCGCTTCTTCTGCGCGTCCTTCAGCCAGTCGAGCAGCTGCGCTTCGATTTCCCGCGCCGAGATCTCGATGCCCTTGAAGTGCTTGCTGAACGCCTGATCAAACGCATCCAGCTGCGTTTCGCTGTGCACCAACAGCGACCGCGCGACGTCGTAGAACCCATCGAGCGAGCTGTCGTGCAGCCCCACCTTCAACGCCTGCGCGAGCGCGACCGCTTCCTGCGTGCCCACCGGGACCTTCAGCGCGCGCAGCTCGTACAGGAAGGGAATGAACATGGCTTCAGGCGCGGCTGCGGCGGCCCCCGGCAAAGGCTTCTCCGAACGCCTGAAGATCCTGCTCGCGTTTCAGCAGCGCTCCGAGAAAGGGCAGGTGCTCGTCGAGCTTCAGGCTCTTCGTGCCCGTCGCCTTGAGGGCCGCCAACCAGTCGACCAGCTCTGACGTGCTCGGGCGTTTGCGAAGCCGGGTGAAGCTGCGCAGCTCGAAGAAGATCTGCAGCGCCTGGTCGACCAGCTTCGCGTCGAGATCCGGGTGATGAACGTCGACGATGCGCCGCATCAGCGCCTGATCCGGAAACTCGATGAAGTGGAAGACGCAGCGCCGCAGGAATGCGTCCGGCAGATCCTTTTCGTTGTTGCTGGTGATGATCACCACAGGGCGCTGAGCAGCCACGACTTCTTCGTCCGTCTCGACGATGCGAAAGCGCATGCGGTCGAGCTCGTGCAGCAGGTCATTGGGGAACTCGAGGTCCGCCTTGTCGATTTCGTCGATGAGCAGCACCTTGCGTTCCTTCGCCGCGAACGCTTCGCCCAGCGGGCCGAGCTTCAGGTACTTCCTGATGTCGCGCACGTCGTGGTCGTTGAACCGCGAGTCGTGAAGCCGCTGTACGGCGTCGTACACGTAGAGGCCGTCTTGCGCGCGGCTCGTGCTCTTCACGTGCCATGTGAGCATCTTCATTTCCAGGGCCTGCGACACGGCCTCGGCCAGCAACGTCTTCCCCGTGCCCGGCTCGCCCTTCACCAACAGCGGCCGCTGCAACGCGAGCGCGCAATCGACTGCCGACCGCAGGCTCTCTGACGTCAGGTACGACTCTGTTCCCTTGAAGCGCATGCGTGAGGCTCCTACTCGATTTTCAAAGTGGACAGCGAAAGGTCCAGCTGCGACTCGCGCGTGCCGAAGGCTGCTTCGTCGGCGACCATCGAAATGACCAGCGCCCGGTTTTTCGCCGGCAGGTAGTAGTGCAGCGCGCGCTGCCCACCGCCTGACAGCACCCAGCGCGCGACCTTGCCCGCGGGCACACTTCCCAGCCTTCCGCTGATTCGCTTGTCCAGCGGCTCGTCGCCCGCCGTCTTCAGCGCGGTGAGCAGCAGCGCGTCGAGGCCGCCTTCTTCAGGAAGGGCAGGGGGCGCGCCGGGGATGACGGTGATCTTCACCCCTTGCGAGAACAGCAACGCGCTCGGCGTTTCGGAAGTCAGCACCACGCCGCGCGGCGGTTTCCACGACAGGTGGTGCGTCGCCGACTTCATCTCGTCGCCTTTGCAGCCCACCAGGAAAACCACCGCCAGCATCCACGCTCGCATGGCGCGCACTATGGACCTTCAGAGAATCTCTTCCCAGCTCGGCGATGCCGCGAACGCCGCGCGAATCAAGCCGACGTGCGAGTACGCCTGCGGAAAGTTGCCCCACATTCGCCCGGTTGCCGTCTCGATGTCTTCGGACACCAGCCCCAACGGGGTCATCGCTTTGTGAATGTGCGCCAACACTTCTGCTGCTTCTGCTTTCCGGCCCAGCATCGCCAGCGCCTCGACGAGCCAGAACGTGCAGATGATGAACGCGACGGTCGGCTGCCCGAACCCGTCGTCGAGCTTGTAGCGGTAGAGCCAGCCGCCGTTTCCAAGCTGCTTCCAGATCGCGTCCACCGTCGCGCCCAGCCGCGGGTCGTCTTTGCCGAACATGCGCAGCGGCGCCATCTGCAGCAGCGCGGCGTCGAGGTTGTTGCCACCATAGGCCCCCGCGAACGCGCCGAGCTCTTTGCTCCACGCCTTCTCGACGACCTGCGCGCTGATCGCGTTCGCCGCGTCGCGAAATTCCTTTTCCTTCGCGGGAAGCAACCGCTGCGCGACCTTCGCCATGCGGTCGGCCGCCGCCCACGACATCAGGCTCGAGAACGTCTGGGGCACCCACGCGGTGCGGTACTCCCAGATGCCCGCGTCCGGAGTGCCGGCCACCGAGATCGCTTTTCTCGCGAGCCGTTCGAGCAGCCCCAGCGCGTCGGCCGACCGTTCGGCCTTGAACCGATCGTCCAGAAACACCGGCGTCAGCGCGAGCACCATCTCGCCGAAGATGTCGTGCTGCAGATGCGTGGCTGCGCCGTTGCCCACGCGCACCGGGCCTTCCCCGTTGTACCCGGGCCAATGGCCCAGAATCTTCTCTTCGAGGTCATGCGTGCCGTCGATGCGGTACAGCGGGTTCAGCGCGAGCTCGGGGTTCGAGGCCGCGATGTTCAGCAGGTAGGTGACGAAGTTCTCGCGTTCTTCGAAGCGGCCCAGCATCCCGAACGCCCCCAGTGCGTAGTAGGCGTCGCGCAGCCAGCAATACCGGTAGTCCCACGTGCGGCCGCTGCCGGCAGACTCGGGAAGAGACGTCGTCATCGACGCCACGATCGCCCCCGTGTCTTCGTAGCAGTGAAGCTTCAGCACCAACGCCGACCGAATGACCTCCTGCTGAAACAACGGAGGAATGTCGCAGTCCTTCACCCACGTGCCCCAGTAGCGCGTCGTCTCGTCGAGGAAACGCTGGCACAGCGGCATCAGCGCCTCTTCGACGGGCGCCCCGTAGCTCAAGATGAAGCACTTCCTTTCTGACAACACGAACGGCTGACCTTCGAGGTACGCCAGCGACACGTCGGTGCTGACGCGAACTGGATTCGCGAACCCTTCGAAGCGCACGTGGTGCGAGCCCGCGACCTTCTGCGGCGTCTCTTTCGACCAGCCGAGCTTCGGGTCGAGGACCACCGACACCCGCGGAGTTCCCCGCAGCGGTTCCACGATTCGCACCAGCTGCGTCGGCCGAAACGTGCGCCCGTTCTGAATGAACCGCGGCGCGAAATCGACCACCCGGAAGCTGCCGTCATCCGACGTGAACGTCGTCTCGAGCACGTTGGTGTTGTCGAGGTACCGCTGCGTCCCCGCTGAACCGTCTGGAGCACCGATGCGGAACTGGCCGCCCGCCTTCTCGTCCAGCAGCGTCGAAAACATTGGCTCGGAATCGAAGCGCGGCAGGCAGCACCACACAACGGCCCCCTTCCGGTCGATGTGCGCAGAGTACTGGCAGTTGCCGATCAGCCCCAGATCTTCGAGTCGCATGGTGAGAAAGCTAGCGGGAATCGTTTGCTACACCAATCAATTCGAGTATCAATGCCCGCCATGCCGCGGGCGCTGAAATTCGTCGTCGTGCTCGTGGCCGGCCTGGGGCTGCTGACCCTGCTCGCGTCGGTGGTGCTCAACAACACCACGCGCAGCTGGCACGAACGCGACCTCGACCTGCGCGCGAGCCTCGCCGTGAATGGGGCGCGCGCCTCGCTGCTGCAGCACTGGACTCCGGAAGGCGGCAAGAAGCTCGAGGCGCTGCTCGGCGACCTGACGCGCGACGAACGCATCCTCGCTGCGGCAGCGTGCGACATCGATCTGACGTTGCTCGCCCGAACCCGTGACTTTCCGCCACAGTTCGAATGCACCCGCATCGGCGCGGACGTGAAGGCTGGACACTGGAAGACGAAGGCCCTTCTTCCCGGCGGCGAAGTGCACGTGAGCGCGACGCCCATCGAAGACGACGATCGAATCGCAGGCTTCGTGGTGCTCGTTCACGACATGAGCTTCGTCTCGCGGCGCGAGTCCAAGACCGACGAGTTTCTGCTGATCGCGTTTGCCGTGCTCGCCC
>JAYUXE010000129.1:0-2483 GCA_043753165.1 Archangiaceae bacterium
ACGCGTCGGGCGAAATCACGTGGGACGCCGCCAATGCCGAGGCGACGAAGATCTCGGTCAGCCTCAACGTCGCCGCGCTCGTCGTCGACCGGCAGGACATGCGCAAGAAGTACGGCGAAGACTCCGAGACGAGCGCCAGAGACAAGAACACCGTCACCGACCACATGCTCGGCGAGGGCCAGCTGGACGTCGCGAAGTTCCCGACCATCCGCTTCGTGTCGACCACGTTCGTGAAAGACGCAAAGGGCTTCACGGTGACCGGTAAGCTCACGATTCACGGCGTCACCCGCGAAGTGAAGTTGCCGGTGAAGGTCGAAGAGAAGGGCGGCGAAGTGACGGGCGATGGCGCGCTGAAGATCAAGACCAGCGACTTCGGCTTCCAGCCCTACAGCGGCCTGCTGGGAGCGGTTCGCAACAAAGACGAGGTCGACCTCTTTCTGCACCTCGTCGGCGTGAAGAAGTAATCAGCGCTCGAACAGCGACACGACGACGTCGTCGCGGGGCAGGGGGCTGCGGTCGTCGGCGCAGTGGTACGTGAGGCGGACCCTCTTCGTCCCCTTCGGCAGGGCGACCCGCACCGGAATTCCAGGCTCGAGCGCCGTGTCGCGCGTGAGCTGCGCCACCTCGACGCCGTCGGCCCAGAGCACCAATCTTCGAAACACGTCACCCGTCGGGAAGCGATGGCCGACGCCGACGGACGACACGATCGCAACGTTGCCGGTCACCTCGACCTTCACCGACGCGCGCAGCCACGGCAGATCGAACGCGCCGCGCATCGCGTGCGAGCCGCCGGGCATGTGACACGATTCGCAGCTCTGCGAACCGCCCCAGCGCTGCCACTCGGACCATGTCGTCTGCATCGGCGCTTCCGTGATCCGCGTCTGACCGTCGCGCGTCTCGTGCGCCTTGAACTCGTGACAGGCGGCGCAGCTGCCGGGCCGGGTGCGTTGCGCATGCTCGGTGCCCGGCAGGTGACACGTCACGCACGTGATCCCTTCATGCGCCATCGAGCCGGGCGGCACCACCGCGGCCGAGCGCGTCGCGACCAACGCCTTTCGGTGCCGCAACACATCCGTCGCCAGCGGAGCGTGACAGTGCACACACCGCGCGTGCGGCTCGGCCGCGAACCCCGCGAGGAAGTGGTCGTTGCTGAACGCCACCGCGTGCCGCGACGCCGCCCACTGCTTGCCTTGATCCTCGTGGCACCCGACGCACGCCGCTGCCGGCTGAGCGCCGTCGATCACCGCGGGCCGCAGGAAGTCGCCGAACGGATCCGCCGCCAGCAACATGAGCAACAGCCCGCCCATCAGCTGTTCGGCACCGCCACCGACTTGATCGTGATCAGCCGCACCCCGTCATTCTCCACGTCGGGTTCCTCGTGCGACGTCGTCTCGCGCAGCGTCCGGGTCTCGAAGGCAGTGATCCTCTTTTCGGGACTCCAGGTGGGCCGCATCACCGAGACGTCGGTTCGTCCGCTGTAGTCGTCCTTCTGATCCGCGCGCGTCACCAGTGCCTGCAGCTTTGCCGTCTTTCAGCACCGCGAGGATCAGCTGCGTCTCTTCGGACGTCGTTCGTTCGGTCGTGATCTGCCGCCACACCAGGTACACCTTCTTCGGATCCGTGGGCGTGCCCTCGAGCAGCGCCACGTTCGACAGCACTTCAGCGAAACCGTATCCGGCCTCGCCGTCGCCCTTCATCACCGGCCTCGAATCGCCCAGGTCTTTCGTCTCGAACAACGTCGCGTCGCCGAGGTGCATGATCGGAGCGAGCAGCTCGGGAACCGGCGAGCCATCGGGCACGTCTTCCTTCTTCTTCGTACTCAGCTTGTAGAACCGGGTGTCTTCGGGAGCCCCGCCTTCAGCTTGCCGAGCTCGGCGACCAGCGCCGCGTCCTCGGCCGGAAGCCCCGTCTTGTTCTTCGCGAGCACGTCGCTGAGACAGGTGTCTTTGTACTTCGTGCCCGGAGTCACCGAGTCGATCGTCAGCACGACGTCGGCGATGCCTGCGGTCAGCGGCAGCTCGATGGTTTGAGCTCCAAGCTTCTTGTCGAGCGAGATCTTCTTCTTCGCCGATTCTTTTCCGCCCGGGCCGAGCACCGCCACCGTCAGATCCTTCGGCGCCCCGTTCGCCTCGAGCAGGCCCTTCGACTTCTGATAGCCGTTGAAGACCACCAGCCTCACTGCGCGCGCCGACTTCAGCGCCGAAACGGGAATTCGAATGGACTCATTGAGGCCGTCGCCGTCGGCCCCCTCGACCCACGCGGTCTTCGGATCGTCGTCCAGCGCGTAGCTCGGGTGGTAGTTCTCTTCGTACTTGTTCCAGTTGCTCTTCAAGAAGCTGGTGGCCGTCGCGCTCTGCGGCTGAAGGCGCGCATACCCATCGGCAAACGCGGAGACCGACACGAGGCACAGCAGGGTAGGCAATCGCATGCGCCGACACTAAGAGGGACCCAAATGCCAGTCACGTCGAAGTCCGAGAAGCGAA
>JAYUXE010000130.1:0-5946 GCA_043753165.1 Archangiaceae bacterium
GCAGCTGAAGCTCACTCAGCTGTTGATGAAACGCTGCCGCAACCTTCGCGCAATTACCTACGAAGACCCGCGCTTCGACGCGCAGGGGGCGTTGGCCGAGAACAATCGACCTTCGTGGCAGCGGCTGCAGCAGGTCGTCGAAGGTTGGGAAGGACAGGCGGCCGAAGCGCCGGCGCAGCAGGTGGCCTACCGGGTCTGCGCGCGGCCAAACGTCGAGTGGGGCGCGCAAATCGAGGCGGCCCTGGGCAACTACCTGTTCGGTGCTGAGCCCAGGCTGTCGATCGATGGGCTGCCTGCCCAGGGCGAGACCGGGGCGGTGACGGCGGTGCACCAGATGGTGCTGGCAAGGCGTTACCGCGGCACGGGGGGCCTGCGTGACTGGTATCCGAGGACGGTCGCCGCCTGGCTCGCGTTGCACCCCGACGACGTCGGGCTCGAGCGGCTGGTGACGCAGTTCTGCGCGTCTGCTGCGGGTGCGTCGTGGCGTGAGCACCCGAATGCGCGTCGCGGCCTGTCTCTCGAAGAGGCGGTCTGCCGGTTCTTCGAGGCCGAGGGCGTCGGCGACGCGACGGTGCGCGAAGACGAGATGCTCGAAGCGGTGGTGCGGACGCTGGCGGTGGCTCCACGCGCGGGCTTCGTCTGGCCCACGCAGGTCTGGACCACCGAAACAGGCTGCGTCGCAGTGGGCCGCAGTCTGGTGCTTCACGCCGCTGCCGCCGGGCAGTACGTGCGAGGGCAGGTGACGCCGCTGATCGTCGCGCTGCTGCGAGGCGACGACGTGGCCGCAGTGGCGGCACAGTTCGAAATCCCCTTCGCAGAGGCCGAGCTCGTTCACGGCCACCTGCGCCAGCGGGGCTTCCTGGCGGCTAAAGGTCTTTCGGATTCTTGAAGAAGGTCTGCTGGTAGTGCGCGAGCTCACCGATCGACGCGCGAATGTCCGAGAGGACGGTGTGCGACGCGTCGACCTTCGAACGGCCCGGCGCATTCGGGTACCACGCGCGGATGAGCATCTTGAGGCCCGAGACGTCGAGCATCCGGTAGTGCAGGTAGCGGTCGAAGCCCGGCATGAACTTCGTGATGAACGAACGGTCGGTGGCGATCGAGTTGCCCGCGAGAATGCCTTCGCCGAAATCGATGTGGCGGCTGATGAGCGCCGTCGCGTCCTTCTCGGCCGTGCGCAGCGAAATGTCGGACTTGCGAACGCGATCGAGCAGCCCGTTCTTCGTGTGCATCTCTTTGACGAAGGGCTCCATGCGGTTGAGCACGTCGTCCGGCTGCCAGATGGCGCGTTCGAGCTCGGCAATCGGCTTCAAGTCGCCCGAGGTGATGACGATGCCCATCTCGATGATCGCGCAGTGCTCGGGATCCAGTCCCGTCATCTCGAGGTCGCACCAGACGAAACGAATGTCGGCGTTCGTGGTTCCCATGGTCGATGGTGTTATCAGAAGCGCGCATGGACGCCGCTACTTTGAACAAGCGCCTTCAGGATCCGGCCGCGCTGGATTCCCTGGCAGCGCTCACCCTCGATGCCCTGCTGGACGCGACGCTGATGTCGCTGGTGCCCGAAGATTACGCCGTGCGCGCGCTGCGCCTGGGCCTCGAAGGCTGGCTCGCTTCGCCGCAGGCCGTGCCCGCGCTGACCCGCATCGTCGAGACGACGTTCAACGAGCTGCAGAAGAAGACGGGGAAGCTGCGCGACGTGATGCCGGAAGAGGTGAAGGCGACCGTGCAGCAACTGCTCGAGCGCCCGTACTCGCCCGACAAGCGGCTCGTGCTCACCATCATCGACCGGCCGCCGATGCGCGAGCTCATCCGCGCGCTGCTGCTGCAGACGGTGTTGGATTTCGGAAAGAAGGCGACGGCCCCGATGGCAGGCATGGCGAAGTCCCTGGGCGGGCTCGCACGATTCGCGGTCGACACGGCGAAGTCGCGCAGCGGGACGCTTGGTTCGATGGTCGGGGCCGTCAGTGGCGAAGTCGAACGGCAGTTGGAAAAACGCGCGGTGGAGTTCGTCGACGCGTCGCTGTCGAACGTGTTTGCCGAGCTCGCCGATTCGATCAGCAACCCGTCGCGCGCGCACGAAGCGGCCGAGCTACGGGTCGCGTTCTTCGAAGGAGTGCTCGAGCTCGCGCTGCCGCAGCTCGCGCGTGAGCTGATGAACCTCGACGTCCCCGGCGCAGCGAACGTGCTGCGCGACGGCATCGACGCGTGGCTCGCGAGCCCCGACTCGGACGCGACCCTGAAAAACCTCGCCGCCCAGCTGACGAAGCGCGAAGGCGGGCGGACGTTGCGCGAAGTGCTCGAGCAAGCAGGTCAGCTGCAGACCTACCGCACGCTCGGCAAAGAGGCGCTGGCGGCGCGGATGAAGCAGGTCGTCACGGCGCCGGCGTTTGCGGCGTGGCTAGAGGAATTGATGTCGCGCCCGCAGGGGGAATCGTGAACTTGAACGACGAGCCCTGCCCGGCGTGGCTCTCGGCCCAGATTCTGCCGCCATGCGCAGCGATGATGCAGCGAGAGATGTAGAGCCCCAGCCCGAGGCCCCGCTGGTCGCTTTTATCCACCTGCGCGAAGCGGTCGAAGATGACCTCGAGCATCGGCTCGGCGATGCCGATGCCCGTGTCGGCGACGGTCACCTGGAGATCCGTTTCGGTGCGTTCGGCCCGGATGAAAATCTCGCCGCCGGTGGGGGTGAACTTCACTGCGTTGGTGACGAGGTTGGCGAGCACCTGAAACACCCGGTCGTGGTCGAACTCGGCGACCAACCCCTCAGCGCATTCCGATTTCATGCCCACGCCCTTCTGGGCCGCCACCACCGAAAACGCATCGACGGCTTCCGCGATCAGCGAAGTGGCGCTGTGGCTCGCCACTTTGACGGTGAGTTTCCCTGCATCGATGCTGACCACGTCGACCAGGTCTTCAATCAACCGATTCATCCGCGTGACGTAGCGTTCGATTCTCGCCATCCCGGCCACGGTGCGCTCGCCCTCCGGAGAGGACCCCGCCCGCTCGGACACCGAGGCGGCCGTCAACAAGATGCCGCTGAGCAGGCTGCGAAGGTCGTGGCTTACGATCCCGAGGAAGTCGTCCCGGTGGGCGAGCTTGTCGTCCGACAGGGCTCTTTCGCTGAGAAGAAACCGGTCTGTCTTCTGCCGCTCGGCGGGCAGCAACGCGGCCAGGGCCTGCGCCTGCGCTTCCCTTTCCTGCCGCAGCACTTCATCGGCAGAGGCACGCTCTGTCGCGAGCGTTGCGTCTTCGATGCGCCTCTCGGTGGCAACCGTCTGGAGCGCCGGTACCGTCGGTTCGTCGAGCTTCGCGTCTGCTTTGTCGCGCGCGGTCACCAACACCTGGTCTGCATCGAGACGCGCGCGGTCCACCAGTGCGTCGGCCGTCACCTGGGTCAGCTTCCGCGCTTCTGCCAGCGCCTCGTCCGTGTTCTCACGTTCCCGACGCAGACTCTCGTCGGTGTCCTGGCGTTCGGGCTCTGGGGCGGTCTCTGGCTTCTTCATCGATTTCTCTCAGGTATGAATCTTCCTCAGAATGGCAGCGCCGTCACCGTCGCAGTGCCGCCGGTCGCCAACTCGACGACCGTGCCGGAAGCCAGCGAGTCGCGATGAACGTAGCCGAGCGCGATGTGCTGCTGCCTCTTCGGCGACTGGACCACCGTGCCGACCCAGCCGATCTTCTTCTCGCCTTTGCGCAGCTCGGTGCCTCGAGGTGGAACGCCATCGCCGAGCAAGAGCCCCGCGAGCTTCCGCTGCATCTGCCCGCGGTGCGTCGCGCGCGCGATGACTTCCTGCCCGATGTAGCAACCCTTCGTGTACGAGATGGCGTGGTCGAGTGACGCCTCGAGGGGAATCGTGGTCTCGAGCAACTCCTGGCCCCAGCGCGGTTGGCCGGCTTCGACGCGCAGCACTTCGAACGTCGCGTCGTCGACCTTCGGTTCGGAGGCCAGCGCGGCCCGGACGTCGTCGAGCGCATCGCGGTGAATCAACACGTCGATCGCGGTGCCGTGAAGCCCGACCATCATCCGAATCTGGGCCCCCATCGGCAGCCTGCCCAACAACGCCACGTGCCGCGGCCCGTAGAGCCCGATGACGGCCAGATCGTTCGCCAGCTGCACTTCGGCGTCTTCCGAGATCAGGTACTTCTCGAGGAAGTCCTTCACTTTCTGCTGCATGCCGGGGTCGAGGTCGAGGGTGACGTCTTCAGGGCGCTTGACGACGCGCAGGTCGGCGACCATGGCGCCCTTCGCGCTGAGCATCGTGGCGTACAGCGATTCGCCCGCGGCGAGCTTTTCGACGTCGTGGGTGACCATGCCCTGCACGAAGCTGACCCGTTCGCCGCCGAGGACGCGCAGGTGCTGGCGCGCCGACAAGTCGACCCAGGCGGCAGCATCGAGGGCGGCGCGGTATGCGGTCAGGTCCACACGCAACTATATAGAGGCTTTGCCCCGCGCTCGCTGCACGTTAAGAGCTTCCGCGCCGTGACTCGAATCTCGCCCAATGCATTGAGCCTCATGCTGGTCACCGCGTTGGCGGAATCGCTGCTGTCCGTCTACCAGTGGATGGAGCTCCTGCTCGTTCGCGGCGGGGGCACCGCGACCTGCGCCATCAACGAGACCGTGAATTGCGCGACCGTCTGGAACTCGGACTTCGCAGGTCGCGTCCACTCGCTGCTGGGCATGCCGGTCGCAGGTCTCGGCCTCGTGTGGGGCCTGACCGCGTTCGGCGTCACCGTCGTCATCGCGCGAAAGCTGGTCGCGGGTGAAGACGTCGCCGGCCCGGTCGCCGCGGCGAAAGTCTGGGCTGCCCTCGGCGCGCTCAGCTGCATCACCTTCGGCGTCGCCTCCTTCAAGCTCGGCGCGGTGTGTCTGACCTGCCTGGGCACGTATGCGCTGACGATTGGGTTCGCGCTGCCGGTGTTGTTGCTGCTGCCGAAAGCCCCTTCGCTGACGCCTGCGCTGGGTTGGCTCGCGGCGATCGCGGTGCCGGTGTTCGTAGTGCTGTTGTGGCCTGGAAGCCTGACGCCGAAGGGCACCGCGACGCCGATGAAGGAAGCATCGAAGACGGACGATGCTGAGACGCTGAAGTACTTCGCGACGCTGCCGTGGGCCGAGGCGAAAGCGACAGCGGATGCACGGGATGCGTATGTGGCGGCGGCCGCTCCGGATGCGAGCGCGTACAAACCGCACCAGGTCTACGGCCCCGCGAACGCGCCGGTGAAGCTGGTCGAGTTCACCGACATTCTGTGTGGCCATTGCCGCGCGTTGCTCGCGAACCTCGAGCAGCTGAAGAAGGCGGTGCCAGCGGCGAACTTCTCGATCGAGCCGCGGTATTTCCCGCTCGACTCCGAGTGCAACAAGAAGGTGAGCCAGAGCTCGGGTGACGGCGTGCGCTGCCTCGGAGCGAAAGCGCAGATCTGCCTCGAAGGCACCGACAGGTTCTGGGAGCTGCGCTCGGAAATGTTCGAGAACCAGCAGGCCCTGGGGAAGCAGAAGATTCTCGAGATCGCATCGAAGGGCATGCCGCTGGACAAGCTGCAGGCGTGCATCGATTCGCCCGCGACGCAGGCGCGCATCGACGAGGACGTGGCGTACGCGCTGGTGTTCGACCTGCAGGGGACTCCGCTGGTGTTGCTCAATGGGCGTGAGGCTCCGCCGGTTCCCGCGTTCCTCTACGGAATGATGCTGTCGAAGGGCGACGCGAAATCGAAGTACTTCGAGAAGCTTTCGCTCGAACAGAAGTGATGGCGGATGATCCGAAGAAGCCGTTTCACAATCCGTTCGGCGCCCTCGCGGGGCTGAAGGACTCGCTGCCTGCGGGAAAGCCGCCGAAGTTGGTCGCCGAGGTCGAGAAGAAGCGGCCGGCGCGCGCGGTGGTGCGGCTCGAACGAACGGGACGCGGTGGGAAGGAAGTGACCGTCGTGTCGCACCTCGAGCTCCCCGTG
>JAYUXE010000131.1:0-2481 GCA_043753165.1 Archangiaceae bacterium
TCGTTCGCCCGCCGCGCGCTGGCCCGCGTGTTGTCGGAAGCCGGCGACATTGAGATCGTCGGCTTCGCATCGAACGGCGAAGAGGCCCTGGCGCTTTGCGATGCGCAGCGGCCCGACGTGATGCTGCTCGACCTGTCGATGCCGGTGCTCGATGGCAAGGGCACCCTGATCCGGCTGCGTGCCCACCCCCGGCCTCCGCAGGTCGTCGTCGTCAGCGCAGGAGCGCAGGCCGGCGCGGAAGAGACGCTCGACGCGCTCGAGCAGGGCGCCTTCGACTTCGTCGACAAGAGCGCGGTGCCGCAGATGCAGATTCACGACCTGGGCAAAGAGCTGCTGGCCAAGGTGCGCGCCGCCGCCAACGCCGTCGAGCACTTCGTGCCGAAGCGCCGGCCGTCTCGCGCGATGACCTGGGCCCGCGGCCTGCCGCCTTTGCTGGTGTTGGGCGCGTCGACTGGTGGGCCGCTGGCGCTCAAGACGGTGCTCAGCGAGCTGCCTTCAGATTTTCCCGCGCCGATCGTGGTCGCGCAGCACATCGCTGCGGCGTACGTGCCCGCGTTGGCGCGACGGCTGGGCGAGGCGTGCGCGCTGCCGGTGCACGTGGCGAGGTGGAACATGCCGCTCGAGCGCGGCGTGCACGTGCTGTTGGCCACCGCCAACACAGCAGTTCGATTTCGAGAAGGGCAGTTGGAGTTGGAGAAAAAAGTGCCCGGGAAGAGTCTTCATGTGCCGTCGATCGACGTGTTGTTCGATTCGGCAGCGCAAGTCTGCCCGGGTTCGTGGGGCGTTCTGTTGACCGGTATGGGTCGTGACGGAGCGTCGGGGCTACTGGCGTTGCGCGGTCGTGGGGGGTTGACGGTGGCCCAGGACGAGCGCACCTGTGCCGTCTATGGGATGCCGCGCGCAGCGAACGAGTTGAACGCAGCGAGCGTGGTTTTGCCTGTGCACGCGATCGCCGCCTTCCTGCGCGAGGCCGTTTTCCGCGCAGCGAGACCTGTCGTTGGTCCGCAGTCTCCCCCGTAGCTGGAGGTGCTTCATGGTTGGACATTGGGTTGGGCCGTTGGTCGCAGTGGTGTTGTTGGCTGGCCCGGCATGGGCGCATGACGACGATCCGATGGAGGCCGCACGCGCGCAGGGGCCTTGTCGAGCAGGAAGACACAACCGAACAGCTCAGCAGGTGGTCGATGATTTCCACGCTGCTCTGGCTGCGGGTCAGGTGCACAAAGCGGTGATCTGCAACTACGCGGCAAACGCCAAGGTCATCACCGCCGGCGGAATCTTCTCGGGCCACGCGGCCATCGAATCGGCCTTAAGCGGCTTCGGTGCACTGTTCGGCACCGCGATGCCCACAGTCCTCGTCAACGAGGCGACAAACCACGTGGTTTTCATCGTCTATTCGCTGATCACCCCGTTCGCATCGATTCCTGATGGGTCGGACACGTTCGTCGTTCGCGACGGCTTAATCCGCACCCAGTCCGTTCACGCGACGATTGTCTTCGGTGCTCCGTCCAATTGACCTCAGCCGGCAAAATTCTGGTGGTGGAAGACTCCGAGTTCGTCCGGCAGATCTACCGAGTGGCCTTCCGGAAAATCGGCGGGCACGAGGTGATTCACGCCAACGACGGAGCCGAAGGTGTCGCGGCCCTGGCGCTTCACGAGCGCTTCGATCTCGCGATCGTCGACATCAACATGCCCGTGATGAACGGGCTGGCCTTCATCGAAAGGCTTCGCGCGCTGCCCCAGCACCGCGCGACCAGGGTGTTGGTCGCAACGACCGAGAACGCCGACGGAAAAATTCGTGACCTCGTGACGCGGGCCGGCGTCACCCATTTGCGGAAGCCCTTCACCCTCGAGCGGCTGCTCGAGGTGTTGAAGGCCCTGCTACCCCCCAAACCCAACCCTCTTCGCCCCGGCACCCCATGACTTCTTCGCTTCAAGTCGAAACCCCTCAGTCGGCGCCCGTGGCCCATGCCGTCGCCCCGGTGTGGCCCAGCACGGTCGGCAGTCTTCTCGCGGGGCAGCTGCACGCGCTCGGCATCTGGCAGGCGTTCGGCCTCGTCGGAGGCGCCGTCGCGCCACTGGCGGCCGCGCTGCAGCAGACACCGATCGAGGTCTTCCATTTTCGCCATGAGGGCGGCGCGGCGTTCGCGGCCACCGAGGCGTACTTCGCCAGCGGCCGCCCGGCGCTCGTCTTCGCCACCAGCGGCCCGGGTATCACCAACGCCATCACCGGCTTGATGGCCGCGCGGTGGGAAGGCGCGAAGGTCGTCCTGGTCTCGGGCTCGACCAGCGCCGCGCTGCGAGGCAGAGGCGCCTGCCAGGAGACCACCACGGCCACGATGCCGGCGGGTCTGGTCAGCCAGGGCCCACTGTTCGACTATGCGGCGATCATCGAAGCCGCCGAAGAGCTGCCCGCCGTGCTGCGGCGCCTCGAGCAGGGCCTCACGCGCCCCGGCGGCTTCGTGGCCCACGTGAGCCTGTCGA
>JAYUXE010000132.1:0-5943 GCA_043753165.1 Archangiaceae bacterium
GCCAGAAGGGCTGAAAGACGACGGCCCGGAACCGCCGTGGGTGTCGAAGATGCGCAACGAACGGCGCGTGGCGATGGCGCTCGTGGTTGTCTTCCAGGCCATCTCTGCGGTGATGACGGGGGTCTTCGCGGACGTGCAGAGCATGACGCTGAACCTCGCGCTGACCTTCTGCGCGATTTCGGCGTTCGCTTTCGTGAAGTTCGCGTTCGACCGGCCCAACCCGGAAGAGCAGGGCCGCTTTGGAGCGACCGCTGGCATTCTTGCCTTCGCCCAGGCGGCGACGGCGCTGGTGGTCGGCCTCCCCGCCCTGGTCGGCGTGGCGGGCACGGCGTTGGGGTTGATCGTGTGCTTCAGCTCGCAGGGCACACCCCTGGCAGATCCGCCGAAGCCGGGTGATTGGGACTACGACACCCGGCGGCGAGACTGACTTAGCCCTTCTTCGCTTCTTCCTTCTTCTTCTTGCCCGGCTTCACCGCGACGCCTTCGAAGATGGCCTTCATCTCGATGGCCGTTTCCTTCTTGGTGGCGAGCACCGCGTTGATGGCGCGCAGGACCTTCGCGCGAACCTTCTTCGGCAGCGGCTTGTCGTTCAGCGCGCCGTCGACCTGGCTCTGCGAGAGCGCGCGGTCAGACTTCGGCTTGGCGAGGTTGAGCTCGGCGTACGTCTTTTCCTTCGTCAGGCGGCGCTTCTTCGTCCGCGCAGACTGGGCCGAACGGGCCTCGTTACCGCCCGCTTCGACGCGGCGGCTGGCGATCGCGATCGCCTTGGAAGTGATGCCCTTCGAGTCGATGTACGTTTTCAGAGTGCCCATATTTGGGGTCTCCTCTCACAGCCTGACGCCTTTTTCAACCGCCGTGGCCGATCAACTTGATCCCGGCGGGAAGGTGCGTGTATGAGGCGCATCCCTTTTCGAAGTCCCTTCTGAAGGATCAGGATTCCAGGTCATGGCGAAGACAAGCAAGATCAACAAGAACGAGTCGCGGAAGAAGATCGTCGCGAAGTTTGCGAAGAAGCGCGGTGAGCTGAAGACCGCGATCCGCAGCATCCACACCTCCGCCGAAGACCGGATCGCGGCCCAGGAAGCGCTGGCGAAGCTGCCCCGCGATGCGAACCCCATCCGCGTCACCAACCGCTGCCTCGTCACCGGCCGTCCGCGCGGGACGCTGCGCTACTTCCAGATGTCGCGCATCACGTTCCGTGAAATGGCGCTCGCAGGACAGATCACCGGCGTCGTCAAGTCGAGCTGGTAAGGAAACCACCATGTCCAAAGTCTGCCAGGTCACCGGAAAGCGTCCTCTCGTTGGCAACAACGTCAGTCACGCGAACAACAAGTCGAAGACCCGTTCGCTGCCGAACATCCAGACCCACCGCTTCTTCGTCCCGACGATGAAGAAGTGGATCAAGATCAAGGTCTCGGCGCACGGCCTTCGCATCATCAACAAGCGCGGCATCGACGCCGTGTTCCACGAGATGGTCAAAGCCGGCGAGCGCTTCTAAGACCGCTCCGTCGTGCTTCAAGCGTCCCGGGTCGCCTTCGATGGCAGCCCGGGACGTTTATCGTTTGGGGAACTGGTTAATCCGCCCGGTGTCCGTTGCGGCATGGGCGAATCGACGCGCAGTCCGGGTGTGTCGTTGTCGGTGCGGTGGGGTGATCAAGCGCTGGCGCGTGAGTTCCTTTCGCTGCGTACGCACCGCACCTTCACCATCGGCTCCGAGCCCGGCTGCGACTTCACCTGCGGCGGCGCGAAGTCGTTTCGACTGATCCACATCGACCCCGACGGAGCGACCCTTCGTCTCAAAGACGGCACCCGCATTCCTCTCGCCCGCGGCGCCATTCAGTCGATGAATGTCGGTGCCCTGTCCTTCGACGCCGAGCTGCTGGACGCGCCACCCCGCCTCGCGGCAGCCGGCTTCTCAGAGCTCACCACCGTCAACGTCTTCCTCGCCCTCGTCGCCGCGTTCGGCTTCTTCGCCGTGACCGCGGCCAACGCCGACGCCTCGGGTGAGGACTTCGACGAGACGGGCAACGTCCCAGCCAAGGCCGTCAAAGTTCTGTACCGGCGCGAGCAGGCGGCTGCCTCTGGCCCCGTTCAGCCCGACAGAAGTCGAGACGCGCAACCGCGCAAGGACCCAGGCCCTGCACCTCGCGTCGCGCCCGCGGCTCCCATCGCGTGGTCGTCAGGAAGACCTTCGCCCAGGCCCGACCTCGGCGACCTGTTCCGCGGGCCCGGCGCCGGCAGTGTCTTCACCCGCAGCGGCCTGGGCGACGAGCTCCGTGCCGCGTCCGACGGCATCCGCACCGCGAGCGCCGACGTCGGCCTGGTGGGCCTCGGCGGCGGCCGTGACGGCAACGGCCCGGGCGGCATGGGCCTCGCCGGCATCGGCGCAATGGGCACCCACGGCGGCCGCGGCCCCAACAACCCCTACGGCATTGGCGTCATCTTGAAGAAAGGCGAAAAGCCCGACCTGCCCGACTTGCCCGACGTCGTCATTCGCGGCTGCTCGGAAGACGGCACCGGCTGCCTCGACAAAGAGCTCATTCGCCGCGTCATCCGCAACAACCTCGCCGGCTTCAAGTATTGCTACGAGTCGATGCTCAACCGCTTCCCCATGCTCGAGGGAAAAGTATCGGTGCGCTTCATGATTGCGCAGTCGGGCAAGGTGTCGCTGGCCACCGTCGCGCAGTCGACCGCCGGAAATGCCGAGCTCGAGGCCTGTGTCACCGGCCGCACGAAGTTGCTGCAGTTCCCCTCGAGAAAAGGCACCGAGCTCATCGCCGTCACGTACCCGTTCCTGTTCCGGCAATCCGGGAAGTAGGCCGAAAACTTGGAAAGGGCGGCCAATCGCTAACAAAGTAGGGGCCGATGGCCGCCGCCAAGCCCAGGTCGAAGAAGAAAACCAAGCCCAGGCGCGCGCCGAAGGTCAGTCACTACCTCAGCGGCTGGGCCGAAGACGTCGAGCAGACCCGGCTTCATCTCGCGCAGGTGCTCGTCGATGCGCTGTGCGCGTTGAAGCGGCTGCAGCTGCACGGCGCGCTCGACGACTACCCCGAGTGGAAGGGCGAAGGCTCGGCGATGGTGCAGCTCGGAATTCCCGACGGGGCGGACGCTCGGTACCTCGACAAGCACCCGTTTCTTCCGCAGGGAACTCCGCTGGTGCTCGTCACGGGCAGCAAAGAGCTCACGCAGCTGATGATTGGTTTTTCACGCGGGGTCTCGACGCGCTGGCGCAAACGCATCGTCACCGGGCCGGCAAACGGGCCGGGGAAATTGCCGCCCGTGATGATGATCGACGGCGGCAGCATCGTCATCGCCGAGAACAGCATCTTCACCGGCTTCCGCGGCGCCTTCGAAGAAGCCGGGTGGACCGTGCGCGAGCTCGGCGGGCGGACCAGCACCGCCGATGAACCGAAAGACCGGTTCTGACCCGGCCCCGGCGCTTTCAAAACCGCTAGAACCCCGACAGCACCCGCAGCCCGAGCTCGCCGTTCACGCGGTAGAGAATCCGCTTCTTGTCGGGGTGCACGTCACAGCCCGTCGCCGCGGACGCTGCGAAGAGCTTCGTGCGCGTGCCGCTCAAGTCCATGCTCTCGATGCCGTTGGTGCCGGTGACGGCGAGCTTCGCGTCGTCGAACCAGCAGATGCTCGCCAGGTACGTGCCGGCGAGGCCCAGGTCGGTCACGGCTTTGTCCGAGAACTTGTACAGCTTGAACCGTTCGTCCGTGCCGCCGTCCGCGCCCGCTTCGCGCGCCACGTACGCAAGCTTCGTCCCGTCGGGTGAAAACCGCGCGGCCTCGCCCTTTCCCAGCGTCGTCGTGCCGCCGTCCGCCAGGTCCAGCAGCGTCACGCTCGAGCTGCCATTCAAGGTGTAGGTCAGCCGCTTGCCGTCGCGCGCCAGGTCGATGTTCAACGCCGCGAACGCGCCCTTCACCAGGCTTACCGCGCCCCCCGCCGCGGGCACCGAAAGAATCCCGTCGTCGCCCGAGAAGTACAGCGAGGCACCGCCGGGGGCCCACGCCACCGAGGCCAGGTAGCTGCCCGCGTCCGCGAGCACCATGAGGTTCGAGCCCGTCTCGCCCATCACCGCGATGTTGTCGGCGCCGTTCTGGCCCGTCGTCGCGTGGTGCAGGCCAATCTTCGTCCCGTCCGGCGACCAGCGCCCTTCCCAGAACTGCTGCCCCGATGGAGGCGCAAGCGCGGTCGAGACCACTGTGCCGCTGTCGGAATTTCCACCCGACGAGCTGCTGCTTCCACAACCGACCAACGCTGCCGCCGCCGCCACTGCGAGCCAGACTTTCATCGGGTCTCCTTACACTTGCCGTCTGCCGATTCCCAGAGGTCCACGTCATCCACCAACAGCGTCTCGCCCGCGGCTGGCGTTCGCATCACGAAGCGCACGTACAGCTTCGAGCCCTTGGCCGCGCGCACCTCGAGGTTCGTCGACGGCGGCGCACGGAACCAACCCACCTCGCTCTTCACCGGCGTGCTGAACGTGTGGTCGACGACCGCGCCGCCCTTGTCTTCGAGCACCGACAGCTGCGCGTCTGCAACCGTGCCCTTGAAGTACGCGACCGCGCAGTACACGCCACCCGACGTCGACGCGACCACGGGCGCGGTGCTCGCAAACTTCCCGCCCGCCGCCGTCGCGGTCAGCTTCAGCGACTTCGCGCCGCCGTGCACATCGGTCGCTGCGGCCACGTCGCCCGACTGGGGTGACCAGCCCGTGTCGCCGCACTCGAAGCCGTCGTTGGCCACCAGATTCGCGGGCGTCTTCGCGGCGCTGTTGCAGTTGCCGCTGCCACCGCCCGAGCCGCCGCCCGTGCCGGTCGTGCTGGTGCTCGACCCACAGCCGAGCGCAATCGCTGCCAACATCCACACCCCGAAGAGCTTCATGCCCCGCTGACTATCAGGGCTTCGGCGCGTTGCGAATCAGCTGAATCGTCTCGAATCGCTTCTTGTGCAGCAGCTTCACGCGTTCGCCGTCGAGCAGCGTCCTCATGCTCGAGCCAATCTTGTTGTCGAGCACGTCGGGGTCGTCGTCGCGGCGCAGCGTGAACTGCAGATCGCCGACCTCGGTGGCGAGCGCGACGATCGCCGCTTCTTCCGGCAGCAGCAGCACCGAGACATCGATGTATTCCTTGTCGCCGTCTTTGTACGCCTGGTTCGGGGTGCTGGTCGTGAACCGGCCCGTCGAGAGCACGGGGATGTTCTGCAGCAGCGTCACCGCCACGCGTTCGCCCTTCTGCTTGCCGTGCAGGCTGGTGAGGATGTCGATGTGATCGCCCGGCTTCACCCAGCCGCCCACCGCGATCGCCTTGCTCGTCGTGATGTCGTACGCGCGGGCGCGCTTCATCACCTTCTTCGAGAGCCGTTCATTCGTGCGCGTGGCCTCGAACTGCGTCCACAGCAGTGGGTCGCCGGCCTGCACGTCGACGAGGATTTTCTGGTTCACCACGTAGGACGTGTTTTCAGGCTTCACGACCGAGGACGTGATGAAGGCCTCGGGCACGAAGCGCGTGCTGATCATCTCTGAGGTGATCAGCGTGTTGACCGTGAGATCGCTGGCCGCGACCGCGACCGGCACCAGGTTCCAGCCGGATTTGATGCGGCGGTTCGTCCCGTCCAGCAGCAGCGCGGCGACCCCGGTTGCGACCAGCGCGAACGCGATCGCGATGCCGAACGGGCGCCAGCTGCGCGTCACACTTCCTGCCGGTACGGTGACCGCAGGCAGCCCCATCACGGTCTTCGCCGGGTCCGGAGCGCCCAGCACATTCGCTGAACGCCAGTTGCCCACCGGCGCCATCGCCCGCAGCTGCGTCTCGTGTTCTTCCAGCGGCACCACGCTCTTCGCGCGCGTCTTCACCGCCATCAGCCCGACCTGCGTCTTCATCTCGATCGTCGGTCGCGGTGCGATCGGCTCGACCGCTTCGGGGCGGGTCAGGT
>JAYUXE010000133.1:0-2480 GCA_043753165.1 Archangiaceae bacterium
GTGCGACGTCGCTTCGAGAAGTCGACGTCGGCAACGCCGGCTTTGATGAGCCGGGGATTCGCGCGTTGATCGACCGCGGCCTCGCCGTCCGGATGATGCCCGCCGGCGAAGCGTGGTCGTGAGGCTGCTGCGGCAACGGGTCACAGCGCACGAAGCTCAAGGCTTCGGTATGTCGCCTCGCATGCACCGACTTCTTCCCCTGGTTCTCCTCGCCGCCGCCTGCGGCGCCCCCACGACGGTCGTGGACGCCGGCCCGCAGGCCGTCACCATCGCCTTCGCCGCGAAGGTCGGCAGCGCGGCCTTCAAGTGCGGCTCGATGTTCGGTGGCATGGGCTCGACGTCCGTGATGGCCGAGCCCGTCGACTTCCGCTTCTACGTGCACGACGTGAAGCTCACCGACGACAAGGGGTCGACCGTCGCGTTGACGCTCGACGAAGGCCCGTACCAGCACAGCGGCGTTGGGCTGCTCGACTTCGAAGACGGCACCGCCCGCTGCCCCCAGGGCGACACCAGCATTCACACCGCGATCACCGGCAGCGCGCCCGCGGGCAAGTTCACGGGCATCTCGTTCAAGCTCGGCGTCCCACTGGAACAGAACCACCAGAACGTGACGGCCTCGGCCGCTCCACTCGACAAGAGCAGCCTCTTCTGGTCGTGGAAGTCGGGCCACATCTTCTTCGCGGCCACGACGGTCGCGATGGGGCCGTCGAAAGACGGCGGCACCGAAGGGGTCCCCAACGAGCACTTCACCCACGTCGGCTCTACCGGCTGCAGCGGCGACCCGGCCGCCGGCACGCCCATCACCTCGTGCACCAGGCCGAACCGCGCCAGCGTCTCGCTGACCGCCTTCGACCCCGCCACCTAGAAAATCGCAGTCGACTTTCAGAAGGTGAAGGAGTCCGTCGACATCACCGACAACGCCGGCTGCCACCCGTTCACCGCCGACACCTGCACCGGCCCGTTCTCACGTCTCGGCCTCGACTTCACCACCGGCGCCGCGTCCACCACCGCGCAGACTGTGTTCAAAGCGGAGTAGACAAAAACCGTCAGCGTTGACGAAGAAAGTCAGCGACGACCTCGGGGAGACCCGCAGAACTGCTGGCGGCGGGGCGTGGCGCGTGGATTGCGAACAGTGATCGCATGCGCCTTCGTTCCACTCTGATGAAAACCGGGTTCGTCGCCGTCGTCGCCTGGTTCGGTTCGCAGGGCTTCGTGAACGTGCACCGCTACCAGGCCATCAACGAGAAGGTCGCGTCGCTTGCTCCCGAGCTCAACACGGTCGGCGAGCTCGAGTACCGCCGCAAGCTGGTCGACGTGCTGGCGGCGAACGAAGTCGCGCCCGAAGACGTGCGCGTGCACACCGACGAAGTGGACTACCAGTACGTCGTCTCCGTTCACAGCAAGTGGACCCTGGGCCTCGGCCCCTGGAGCATCGAGCTGCCCGTGAAGCACCGCGCGAGCATCAAGCGGGTCGATGTGCAGCACCGCGCCTTCGTCACGGGGTAGCGCCTGCGGCAACGTGTCGAACCCGATGGCGCTCGCCAACGTCTCAAGGCGCCTTCGCTTCGCAACATCGCCGTCAGTGCGCCGTACATGCACGACGGTTCCATCGCGACCCTCGACGGCGTGCTCGACCACTACAGCGCCGCCGGCCGCACCATCGACGCGGGCGTCGGCAGCGCGAGCCCCTTCAAGTCGGGCCTCATCGTCGGCTTCACGCTCAATGCGCAGGAACGCGCCGATGTGATCGCCTTCCTTGAGAGCCTCACCGACGACGGCTTTCTCACCGACCCGGCCTTCACCGACCCGGCCTTCGCCGACCCGTGGGGCAAGCCCTGCGTGTACTGTCCGCAGTGACGTAGGGCGACGGGCCTTTCGTTGCCCCGGAGTCACTATGAACCGATGGATCCCTGCTGCGTTCGCTCTCATCTTCTCGGCCTGCAGTGGTTGTAAGGGAAGCCCGCCAAGCCCGGGAGCGCTGCTCGACGTCGCTCCTGCGGACCTCGCGCAGAAAGACATCATCGTCGACTGGCCGCCGGCCGGTTC
Source organism: Archangiaceae bacterium (assembly GCA_043753165.1). Lineage (GTDB taxonomy): Bacteria > Myxococcota > Myxococcia > Myxococcales > Myxococcaceae > JAGSPQ01. The sequence goes on from JAYUXE010000133.1 coordinate 2,047, forward strand.
GACCGTGGTGGGGCAGTGGACTGCGGTGACCGGGTGGATGAACCGCGAGAAGCTGGCGGCGGTGTTCATTTCGGGCGCTCCGGTGGCCGATTTCTATGGGCCGACCGGTCATGTCGGAATTCCCACCGTCCGCGTCGAAATGCGAGCCGATGGGCGCTTCATCGCCCCGCGGGTGCCCGTGGCGGAAGGGGCCACGCCACTCACGCTGGTGTTCGCGACGGCGACGGGGACGACGGGCTCGAAGGTCGTGGACGTGCGTGGCGTCAACGTCACCTCGGTACCGGCCACGCTGATCGCAACGCCTCCCGCGGGCGCGCCGGGCGTCGGGGTCATTTTCAAGGCCTACCCGGCGTCTGCGAAGCGTTTGACGTGGCAGTGGGACTTCGAAGGCGACGGCGTCTTCGACACCGAAAGCGAAACTGCGACCCACCGCT
>JAYUXE010000134.1:0-2478 GCA_043753165.1 Archangiaceae bacterium
GCCCATGCGTTCGTCAATCTTGTTCAGCGTCGCTTCCATCGCGGCCGGGTCGAACTTCAGCGTGTCGGGCGTCGCGGCTTCAGCCTCGCCTGCGGCCACACCAACCGTTGCTGCCCCACCGAATAGAAAGTCACGCCGCTTCATGGAAAAGCCCCCACAGAAAGGGCCGACATCTAAGCCCAGAACCCGACGACGCAGTGAACCAGAAGGGGGCGGGGGGACACACTTTTCTGAGCACTCTCGCTGCAGTGAAGCGCGCCCGATATTCGCATCCGGCGGGGAATCATTTTTTCTTCTTCGCGATGCGCCCGGCCGCGTCCTGCGCGCGCCGCTTCGCGATCTGCGCGATCAGCTTTTCCGGAATCGGCTCGTCCAGCGGGAACTTCAACGTGCCCTTGCTGGCGAGAGTACCTCGCAGCCAGCGCCACGCTGCGGTAGTCGGTGTTCGCCATGGGCGGCAGAAGCTCCCAAGCCCCGTCACTTCATCGGAAGCGGTAACGGCTCGACGCGCGCTCGCCCACCCTTCGCAGCGCCTTCGCTTCGACACCCCCCGCGAGATCGCGGCTCGCGCTCGCCGTCGAAAGCCCCGGAAACAACGCCAGGTAGTCCTTCCGGCTGAACTCGCGCTCGCCCAACGGCTGCCGCGCGAGCTCGAGGCGCGGCGTCTTCTCGGCCCGTTCCGGCCGCACCGCCGCCAGCGTCTCGCCGAGACTTTCTTCCAGCCACGCGAGCGACATCTCGATGAATTGCGTCGAATCGCCCGCGCGATCGCACGCTTTCAGCACCCGGTAGTACGCACGTTGCTCGCGCCGAATGATCGACTCCACCGGCACGTGCGCGAACACCGGGCTCACCTGCCGCAGCGCCACGTGTTGCCACAGCCGCCCCGTTCGCCCGTTACCGTTCGAGAACGGGTGGATGAACTGGATCTCGCAGTGGACGACTGCCGCCTTCACGAGCCAGGGCGCCGCATCGTTTCGGACGAACTTCAGAAGCTGCGCGACGAGGTGCTCCACGCGAAACACCCCGACACCTCCCTGCCGCCACCGGCCCGCATCGGAAATCAGCCCCGCCATCAAGGTGCGGTGGGCCGTGAGGAGGTGGCGCATCGAGCCGGCGCTCCAGGCGCCAGCCGTCTGATACGCGGTCACGGCGTTCTCGGCTTCACGCAAGTCGTGCGGTGAGCCCGTAACCCGCTTGCCGTCGAGCACTGCCGTCACCTGCTGTTCCGTCAGGGCGTTGCCTTCGATCGCGAGCGACCCGTGCACCGTGCGGATGCGATTCTTCCGGCGCAGCAGCGGCTGCGGCACCGGCGCGCGCAGACCTTCGTACTGGCCGACCTTTCGCATCACTGCGGCGCAGCGGGTGAGGATCTCGCGTGTGATCTGGAACGGCGGCGGCATCGCGTTGATAGTATCGAATGATGCTATTGGCGATGAGGCGATTTCACATGTCAGCCCCTTGAGGTACACCTCGGGGCGGGCATGACCATCGTCGTCGTCGCAGAAAAACCATCGGTCGGCCGCGATCTGGCGGCAGTCCTCAAAGCGACCCGTCGCGGCGACGGCACCCTCACCGGCAACGGTTACGTCGTCACCTGGGCGATCGGTCACCTCGTGGGCATCGCCGAGCCCGAAGGCATGAACCCCGCGTGGCGGCGCTGGCGGCGGGAAGACCTGCCGATGCTGCCGCAGCAGTGGCCGCTGACCGTGTTCGATTCGACCCGCACCCAGTTCGAGGTCGTGCGGCGGGCGCTCACCGCGAAAGACGTGCGCGGCGTCATCTGTGCGACGGACGCAGGGCGCGAAGGCGAGCTCATCTTCCGGCTCATCTACGAGGCCGCGGGTTGCCGCGCGCCGGTGAAGCGGCTGTGGATTTCGTCGCTCACCGAATCGGCGATTCAGGAAGGCTTCAAGAAGCTCCGGCCCTCGCAGGAGTTCGATCGCCTCGCCGCAGCGGCATTGGGTCGCAGCCGGGCCGACTGGCTGGTGGGGATGAACTTGTCTCGCGCGTACGGCATCGCGCTCGATGGTGCGCTGTCGGTGGGGCGCGTTCAGACGCCGACGCTCGCGATGCTGGTCGAGCGCGAGCTGGCGATTCGCGACTTCGTGCCCGAGGACTACCTCGAGGTTCTCGCGACCTTCTCTCCGCGCGAGCAGGCGTCGTACCGCGGCACGTGGTTCCGGCCGGGGCCCGGCGAGCATCCCACCCGGCTGCCGCACAGTGGGGAAGAGGCGAAGGCGATCGTCGAGCGCGCGTTGCGCGGCAAGGCGCAGGTTGAATCGGTGACCTCGCAGACGAAGAAGCTGCCGCCGCCGCTGCTCTACGACCTCACCGAGCTCCAGCGGCATTGCAACCGGCTCTACGGCTATTCGGCGCAGCAGACCCTGGAGACCGCGCAGGCGCTGTACGAGAAGCACAAGCTGCTCAGCTACCCGCGCACCGACAGCCGGCACTTGTCGACGGAAGTCGCGGCCA
>JAYUXE010000135.1:0-5932 GCA_043753165.1 Archangiaceae bacterium
GCTTCGATCACCACGATGCCTTCGGCGATTTCCGGAACTTCCATCTCGAACAGCTTGGTCAGCAGGTTCACCGACGCGCGCGAGAGGATGATCTGCGGCCCCTTCGACTCGCGCAGCACGTCGATGACGTACGCCTGCACGCGGTCACCCGGGCGGTAGGTCTCGCGCGGAACCTGCTCGCGCACCGGCAAAACGGCTTCGGCGCGGCCGAGGTCGACGATCAGGTTTCCGCGTTCCATGCGGCGCGCGATGCCGGTGACGATCTCGTTCTTGCGGTCTTTGTACTCGTTGAACACGTTCTCGCGCTCGACGTCGCGCGTGCGCTGCAGCAACACCTGCTTCGCCGTCTGCGCGGCGATGCGGCCGAACCCGCGGCGAAAGGTCTTGAGGCCGAGAATGTCGCCGTACTGTTCGTCTTGCGCCTTTGCTTCGGCGGCGTCTTCGTCACGGTAGAAGATCTGAAACACGAGCTCGTCGCCGGGCTGAACTTCCATGCCCTTCGCGTGCGCGGCGGCGATCGTCAGCTGGTTGATCGCGTTGATCGGATCCGACACCTGCTCGACGACGTTGATTGCCTGGAAGATTTCCACGACGCCCTTGTCGGCCTCGAACTTCGCTTCGAGCGCGCGATCCTGCCCGAAGTGTTTCTTCGCGGCGGTCTGCATCGCGTCCTCGAGGGTCATCACGAGAACGGCTTTATCGATGCCTTTGTCTTTCGCGACCTGGGTGAGGACGTCATCCAACTTCAGAGTGGCAGCAACGGGAGTCATGGTGTTTCTCCTCGGCCTTCGACCACGGCCTGTATGTGCACGGCAGGAACTGCAAACGGCGTCTTAAAACTCGAACTCCAGGTTCGCTTTCGCGATGTCTTTCAGCGGCACGGTGAAGCTGCCGGCTCCGTCGACTTCGACGATCACCTTTTCGGCATCGGCGGCCTTCAGCACGCCTGAGAAGTTCTTCCGCGGCGGCTCGAACATCGGCCCGAAGGTCTTGAGCTTCACCTTCTTCCCCACGGCTTTCGCGAAGTGGTCGGGGCGGGTCAGCGGCCGGTTCAACCCCGGGCTCGAGACCTCGAGGTTGTATTCGTTGGGAATGAAGTCGTGGACGTCGAACGTGACGTCGACGGCCTGCGACGCACGGGTGCAGTCTTCGAGGCCCACGCCCCCGCCCGGCTTGTCGATGAACATGCGCAGGATGAAGCCCTCGCGTTCACGCACGTACTCGACGTCGACGAGCTCGAGGCCCTCGGCGTCCAGCAACGGCGAGGCGAGCTCGCGCACCTTCTGTTCGATGCTTTGTTTGTCTAGGGCCATGCGAAAACCAAAAAAAATGGGCCCTCAGGCCCACTCTTCGAAACCGCCGAAAAATGTCGGACCGCGACCTACTACAGACGCACCAGAGGTGTAAACCAGCCGCATGATCCTCGCCGCCGCCCTGCAGATGACGTCGAACGCGTCGAAACCGGACAACGTCGCCACCGCCACCCGCCTGATCCGCCAGGCGCATGCGCTGGGGGCACGCTTCATCGGCCTGCCCGAAAACTTCGCGTGGATGGGACCCGAGGCGGATCGTGATTCGGCGACCGAGCCGATCGACGGGCCGACGCTGAGCACCCTGGCGACCCTCGCGCGCGAGCTGAAAATCACGTTGCTGGGCGGCAGCGTCCTCGAATCCGGGGCCCCCGGCGGCCGCAACTACAACACCAGCGTCTTGTTCGGGCCTGAGGGCGAACGGCTGGGCGTCTACCGGAAGATGCACCTGTTCGACGTCGAGGTCGGCGACGGGCAGACGTACAGGGAATCGGCAGCGGTCGCTCCGGGGACGGATGTCGTGGTGGCGCAAACGGGCTTCGGCAAAGTCGGGTTGAGCGTCTGTTACGACCTGCGTTTCCCCGAGCTCTACCGGCAGATGGCGAAAGACGGAGCGACGACCCTCACCGTCCCCGCCGCCTTCACCCTCGCGACGGGCAAGGATCATTGGGAAGTGCTGCTCCGCGCGCGCGCGATCGAGAACCAGGCGTACGTGATCGCTCCGGCGCAGCAGGGCAAGCACCCGAAAGACAGGATGACGTGGGGCCACGCGATGCTGGTCGACCCCTGGGGGCTGGTGACGGCGCGCGCGTCAGAAGGAGAAGGCATGGCCCTGGGGCAGATCGACGACGCGCTCGTCGCGCGCATCCGGAAGAGCCTGCCGGCGCTGAACCACCGGCGCATGTAGACCGGGTTCATCCGAGCGCAGTCGAGGGATCCGGCGCCCGTCGTGCGAGCCCCGTTGATCCCGGGAAGGAATGCCAGGTCTGCATCGCAACGCCTCGTCCGGTTCCGTGGCTGCGTCTTTCGCCGCCGGCCTCGAAGGTACCGCCACGCGAAGCCCGCGGGAGACGACCGCCTCGGCGTTCACGGTGCGAATCAACCTTCGGGCGATCGATGCCGCGGAAGACTTTGCGAGAAATCGAAACCTCCGCGGGTTCTCTCGCCCGTTCCTCGGGCAGGGAAGCGGGTTCGCGAAACCCGAGCTCTGCGGCGCCGATGGGGTGGCTGGTGGATGACTCAACGCCCTGGCGTAATCACTTACCCCCGCAAACCGTGGGTAACCCATTACGGCAACGGCCCATCGCAGAGACCTCGTCTGGTTTTCCGTTTGAGCCCGAGGAACGGACGAGAGAACCCGCATAGGCTCCGGCCTCTCGCACGCATTCCGTGGCGAAGATCACCGAAGGCCTTCGCGAAAACGAGCGGTTGCCTCGAGCGAGCGGGCAGTGACTGAACGCCGAGCCCGACCGACGAAACTTCGAGTTCTAGAACAGCGCGATGGTCGTCATCGTCGACGGCGCCCAGCTGGACAGCGGCGGGGGCGGCGGCGGCGGCGGGCCGGGAGGACCATCGGTCGGCGGTGGGGGAGGAGGCGGTGGCGGCGAGTACCTCTCTTCTGGCCGCACCGGCACACTTTCGGGTCCGCTCGGACCCTTCAGTCGTGTGATCAGCGAAATGGTTCCGATGATGCCGAGCACGACTGAAGCCGACAGAAACAGCAGTCCGAGCACGACCTCGATGCCCGTGGTCGCGATCGCAAAAAAGACTAAGCCCAGCACCAACGACCCGACAGAAGAAGAAAGGAGGACGATTGGCAGCAAGAGGCTGGGCTTGTCGAGAGAACGGCCGCCGCCACCATCGGCCGCGTCGACAAACCGAGCCGAGAACTCGTTGTCGTTGATCAGCCGGACGTTCGGGTACTGCAGCTGCGAACCAGAGTTCAGGCTGAGTGTGCTGCTCATCAGCAACAGCGCAGTCAGCATCAGTGCGTTCCCCACCGCGCGAGCACACAGGTGACGTTGTCGTTGCCCCCGTTGGCGTTCGCGCTGTCGATCAGCTGGCTGCAGGCCAGGTTCAGATCCTTCGTCTTGATCAAGATGTCCTGCATCGCGGGGTCGGTGACCATGCCCGACAGGCCGTCGCTGCAGAGAAGGAAGATGTCGCCGTCCTGCGGTTCGAGGCGGCTGACGTCGACCTGCACGTTGTCCTTCATGCCCAGCGCGCGAACGATCACGTTCTTGTGAGGGAACGCTTCAACTTCTTCCGGCGTGAGCTTCTTCGCCTTCAGGTAGTCGTTGAGCAGCGAGTGATCTTCGGTGACCTGCTTCAGCACGCCATTGCGGAAGAAATAGACGCGGCTGTCACCGACGTGGGCGACGACGGCGATCTTTTCGGCGAAGTGAACCGAGACGACCGTGGTGCCCATGCCCTTGTATTTCTGTTCGGCCGACGCCTTTTCGAAGATGCGCAGGTTGGCGAGCTTGATGCCGGTCGCGAGCCGGTTCTCGTCATAGTTGCGCGTCTTGTCCATCTTGTACGGCCAGGTGGCGTCCTGGTCGCGGGCAGTGATCTTGAAGAACTCGGCGAGCTCTTCGACCGCGATCTTGGACGCAATTTCACCGGACGAGTGGCCGCCCATGCCGTCTGCGACCACGAACAACCGCTCTTCCGGGAGGAGGAGGTAGTTGTCTTCGTTATGGTTTCGCTTCATCCCAACGTGGGAGAGGCCAAATACGTCGAGTCTCATGAGGGGGGCGGCGCTGGAGCTGGGTGCTTCGGCGGTGGCGGAGTTAAGCAAGGGGTACTCCGCCGGTCAAAGGAAGTTCGATGGGTTCGAAGGCGAGCTGGTCCCCTTCGACGGTGCCACTCGCCGAGCTGGTGCCAGAAGGAAGCTCGAGCACGGAGTGGGCGCCAAAATAGATCGAAGAGATTCGCCACGGCACCATCGCGCTGCAAACCTTCACCACCTTGAGCTGCTTGTCGAGAAAGACCGCATCGATCGGAATCTTCATGAAGAAGGTGTGAATCGAGTTGCAGGGGCTGATGTGCAGCGCCGAACCAAAGGGCAGGTCTTTCTTTCCCATCAAACCGACGAAGCGTCTGACGAACGTATCGGCCACGAGCCCCTGGGAAGCGAGCAGCTTTTCCCGGGTCTGATTGACGACCTTGATGGGCACCCGCGACAGCCTACGCCACAACACGTACCCTGCGGGTGTGCTGAAGCCGTCTTCGAATCCTTTTCATCTCGTCCTCGTTTCCCCACAGATTCCGCCGAACACCGGAAACGTCGCGCGGCTCTGTGCGGTCACGGGGTGCAAGCTCGAGCTCGTCGAGCCGCTGGGCTTTTCGATTGCCGACAAAGAGCTGAAACGCGCGGGCCTCGACTACTGGGACAAGGTGTTTCTCAAGTTGCACCCGACATACGACGCGTATCTGGCGGCGAATCCGGGGGCGCGCCGCTTTCTCTTTTCTGCGCGCGCGACGGTTTCGCTTTGGGACGTGAAGTTTCAGCCGGGCGATCACCTGGTGTTCGGGTCTGAGACCAAGGGGCTTTCTCCCGAGGTGATGGCGTCGGGCGGTGAGCCGGTGACGATTCCGATGCTCGAGGAAAGACGGTCGCTCAACCTCTCGACGGCGGTGGGAATCGCCGGTTACGAGGCGTTGAGGCAGATCCGTGGGTAGACTCGCGGCGCTCATGGCCGGCCCTTCGATCGCACAGGCATTGCTCGACGCGCACCAGCGCAAGGCGAGCGGTTGGATGACGGTTCAGGCGCTGGGCCGCGAGTCGCGGCTGCTGCTGAGAGATGGGGAGCTCGTCGGCGCGCAGATGGGCTTCGGGCACCAGACGATGCTGCAGGGTCTGCTGCAGTCGAAGCGGCTGAACCTCGGGCAGCTCGATGCATTGTGGGCGCGCGGGGAAGCGGGCAAGTCGGACGGCGAGACGCTGGAAGAGCTGGGGTCTTCGCCGGAAGAAGCGCGGGTGCAGCAGGCGCTGGCGAACGTGCGGCGGCTGACCGAGCTGGGTGAGTCGGTGAAGTTCGAGGAAGGCGACGTCGCGGGCGAGTCACTGTTGTCGGGCGTGCAGTTGGTACGGGCGGCGTTCGAGGCGATCTTCGCGGACTCCGCGGATTCGCCGGTGTTCCGGTGCGTGGATGTCGAGGCGAGCCGGGACTGGGCGATGTCGCCGGATGAGCGCGAGCTCGTCGAAGGATTTGGATCGTTTCGGTCGGCGCAGGGGCTCGCGAAGGAACGTCGGGTGCTGCTCGAGCTGCTGACGCAGGTCGGGGCGTTCGAGTCCCTCACGGCGATTGAGTGGAAGCGGCGCGAGGACGCGCGGACTCAGGCAGAGGAAGAGGCACGACTCGCCGAGGACGCGCGCGTCGCGCGGCTCGCGAAAGAGGCGCGGCTCGCGGAAGAGGCGCGGCTCGCGGAAGAAGCGCGCCTCGCGGAAGAGGCGCGGCTCGCGGAAGAGGCGCGGCTCGCGGAAGAAGCGCGGCTCGCGGAAGAGGCGCGGCTCGCGGAAGAAGCGCGGCTCGCGGAAGAAGCGCGCCTCGCGGAAGAGGCACGCCTCGCGGAAGAAGCACGCCTCGCGGAAGAGGCTCGCCTCGCGGAAGAGGCTC
>JAYUXE010000136.1:0-2473 GCA_043753165.1 Archangiaceae bacterium
GAGCCCGAAGCCATCGCGTCCGAACGTGGCTCGGTTCGGCTCGAGCGCAGTGTGGCCCCCGAAAAGATGAACGCCGTGCTGTTGCAGCCAGTACAGACGCAAACCGGCGCCGGCACGATTCGAGGCCGCGTCCTCAACAACGGTGAGCCCGTCGGCGGCGCCACCATCACGGCGACGCGCGCCGAAACCAGAGAGTCGCTGTCCGAGCGCGACTGTGAATGTGACAACGCCTGCGGCAAGAAGCTGCTCGCGTGCGGCTGCGGTGAGGCCTCTGAACAGTTGAAGACCCTGGTCACCGAGCGCAGCGGTGAGGTGATTCCCGTCGGCCGCACCATCACCGCCGTCGATGGCACCTTCGAAATCACCCAGCTCGATTCGGGTGAGGTCGCGCTCTGGGCCGACAGCCCGCGCCTCGGCACGTCGCTGCAGCAGCACATCGCCGTCGGCTCCGACAACGTTGCGCTTCAGCTCGGCAATGGAATCGCGCTGAAAGGAAAAGTCACCATCGACGGCGAGCCCGCCCCTGCGAATGCGTGGGTCACCGCGATTCACGGTGAGCAAAGCCGCTTCTTCGATGTCCTCACCCAGGGCGACGGCAGCTTCTCCATCGGCCCCCTTCCCGTCGGCCTCTATTCGCTGGTGGCCGGAGCGCCCGGCGCGCTGCCCGGACATCAGCATTTGCGCAAAGACAGCCCAACCGAAGGCTTCGAGATTTCGCTTTTCACGCCGCGAACCATCACCGGCGTCGTGCTGGCCGACGACAAGCCCGTCAGCGGCGTCAAAGTCAAGCTGAGTGGCAATCACCGCGAGAGCGAAACGGTCAGCGGCGGCGACGGCACCTTCCGCTTCACCGAGCTGCGCCCCGGCAGCCACGACCTGTCCGCGTCGAAGGGCACGTTGCGTGCGGACACCGAGGTGAAGGTGCCCAAACGCGGCAACCCTGATCAGGCGACCCTCATTCTGGTCGAAAGCGCGCGGTTCGCCGGCACGGTTCGCAGCGCCGAAGGCCCAATTGCGAAAGCAACCGTGACCGTGCGATCGATGGGGCAGGAAGACGAAACCAGGACGGACGAAGACGGGCAGTTCGAGCTCAAGACCTTCGCGGGCAAGGGCGCGAACGTCACCGCCAGTGCCCAGGGGTTTGCCGACGGCCGGCAGAATGTCGATCTCATCTCTGGCAAAGACACGCGCGTTGACTTCGAGCTCACCCCCGAAGCGCGCCTCGCCGGCGTCGTGGTCGACGGCGAGGGACAGCCGGTCGCAGGCGCTCGACTCAATGCAATGCCGGAAGGATCGACCGAGTACGAAGGGAGCGGGTATGCGCTGAGCCACGACGGTGGCACCTTCGACATCAAAGGCATCACGGCTCGGACCTACGAAGTCAAAGTCACCCACCCCGCCCACGCGACACTCGTCACCAGGCTCGTGGCGCCTGCGCTGAACGTGAGGCTGCGGCTGGACGACGGCCTCGCGCTCGAGGGAACCGTGGTCGACGAAGCCGGCAAGCCCGCCATCGCCCGCATCACGGCCATGGAACGGAACGATTTCGATGAGAGCCATGGCGCGACGTCGTCGGCCGAAGGCCACTTCCGGATTACCGGCCTCATCGCTGGGCCGCACGCCGTGCATGCCGAAAACAAGGAAGGCTCGACCGACAAGGAGGTGACGCTGCCAACGCGCGACGCGATTCGGCTCGTGTTGGAGCGGTTCGGCGCCATCTCGGGCATCGTCGTGGACGCTTCACAAAAGCCAGTGGCTGACGCGGAGGTGGTGGCGTTTGCGAAAGAGACGCGCGGGGGTTCCGCGACTTCCGACCCGAAAGGCGCCTTCACCTTTTCAGACCTCAAGCGCGGCGCCTCTTACACGCTGCTCGTCATCGGGCCCGAAGGCGCGCGTGATTCAGAGCCAGTGAAAGCGGCGTCCGGACAGTCGGGGGTGACGCTCGTCGTCAAGCCGAGCGCGAAGATCAGAGGTCGCGTCATCGGGGACGGGCGCAAGCCGCTGATTGATGCATTCGTAAACGGTCACCCGGTCGATTCCGCGGGCCGCTTCGAGCTGCGCCTCGGTAAGGGGCCGACGATGGACGTGCGCGCGACCGCGGACGGGTACGCCGGCGTGACGAAAGAAGTTCGGGTCGAAGGAAAGGACGTCGACGTCGGCGACGTTCAGCTCGGCGGCCGGACGCTGCTGCTGCGCGTGGTCGACGCCTCGACGGGCAAGGCTTTGAGCAAAGCCTCCGTGTGGATTGCAAGCGATTGGACAGGCGGTCACGGCGAGGCGGCGGCGTGGACGGACAGCGACGGAAAGGCAACCGTTCGCGGTCTACCGATTGCGCATGCGGTGCTCACCATCAATCACAACACGCACAGTCCTCAAACGGTGACCATCGAAGACGCAGCGAATGAAAAGACGGTGCGGCTCGAAGCGGGAGCCACCGTGGAGGTCAAGGTGTCCGACGCCGCTGGCAAACCGG
>JAYUXE010000137.1:0-5926 GCA_043753165.1 Archangiaceae bacterium
CCCGCGATGACCCAAGGCGTGTTGTCGGCCGAGTGCGGAGGCCCGCTGCCCAGGTCGTTCATCCACACCGCCGCGGTGTCGTCGAGCAGCGTGCCCCCATACGGAGAACCGTACGAGTCGAGGCGGTCGAGCAGGTGCTTGAACATCTGCAGCTGCAGGCGATCGATTTGCGCGTGCAGGTCGACGGCGTTCGCGATCGGCGTCCCTTCCGAGCCGTCGGCGTTGATGCGGTGCGAAATCCAATGAAAGCGCGGAAGCTTCGTGCCGCCAATCGTGTACTGCGTCCCGTCGTTGCCTTCGCCGACCTGCAGCGTGACGACGTGATTCAACCGGCAGTTGAACGCCCACGCAGCGAGGTCGGCAAACTGCTTCACCACTTCGACGCGCACGTCGTTGTTCTGCGGCCCGCTGAGGCTGTTGATCGCCGCCGTCTGATCCATCGCGAGGTCGCAGCGCATCTGCAGTTCGAGGTCGCGCACCGAATCGAGGTGCTGCGTGAGGCGCGTCTTGTCGGCCACCGACATCGCGGGGTTCTGCTGCAGCGCCTTGAGCTCGACGCGCACGAGGTCGTTGACGCTCTTGCGGCGCTTCGCAATCAACGCCTGCACTTCAGCCGGAGCCGTCGCCAGCCCCGTGAGCCGCATGAACGCATTGGCCGGCGAACGTTCGGCCGGAGTGCGCACGCCCGACGCCGACCACGAGAGCCCTTCGCCGATGTACGTTGCCTGCGGGCCGGCCATGAACGTCAGCGGGCCGAGGCCGGCGGGGTTCAGCGCCTGCGCGATGCGCCAGTCGATCGAGATGCCAAGCGCCTTCGGATCATTGCTGCTGCCGCCCGTGTGGTTGCGCGCGGTGAGCACCTGCGGAATCGCTTCGGCGTGGCCGCACGCGTTGCGCGCGAACGGCAGCCGCACGTTCTTCAGCAGCGTGAGCCGCGACGCGTAGGCCGACAGTTCGCTGGTCGCGCGATCGCCGTTCATGTCTTTGAGAATCGTGGTGGTGATCGGCCCGACCGCGCGCGGCCAGAACCGTTCGCCGCCGTCGCCGCCCGCCTGGACGATGCCATTGCCCGCGCGAATGAACGCTGCGAAGCGATGCCGCATCGTCGCCTGCCCCCACGCCTCGCGCGGAAGCACCGACTCGAGCAGCGGCAGCGACATCGTGAACCCGCCGATGCCCTTCAACACCTGTCGTCGTGAGAATTTCAATTGGCGACTCCCCGGCTCGAGAAGCTGTCGCTGACCACCAGCGTGCGAATCAACTGCTGCACCGAAATCTTGCCCAGATGCGATTCTTTGCCGGCGCGGGTGATGAGCGCGTTGTCCTTCGCCGTCAGCCGCCGCGCGTAGAGGAACTCGACCCACTTCCCCGCGTAGCACCGGTGCGCCATCGGCTCTTCCGCCATCGCCTGGCCGAGCTGAAGCGCTCCGTCGTACGTGCGGTTCACCTTGTCGAACGCGTACGTGTCCTTCGCGTCGACGGGAATTCCCTTGTCGGTCTCGCGCCAGCGGCCCAGCGCGTCGTAGTGCTCGAACGCAAAGCCGGCGGGGTTGATCATCGTGCTGTGGCAGCCCTGGCCGCAGGTGCCCTTGCCGGTGAACTCGGTGATGCGCGCGCGCATCGTCTTCGGCGGCCCCATCGGGTCCTGCGCCGGCAACGCGGGCACCATCATCGGCGGGGGCGGCAGGTTCGCGCACAGGAGCTTGTGGTTGATGAACACGCCGCGGTGAATCGCGTCTGGATCCGTCGACGAGGCATTCGTGGCGAGGAAGCCCACCTGGGTCAACAAACCGCCGCGCCGGCCGTTGGTGAACGTGACCTTCGAGTAGCCGGTGGCCGGCACGGTGACGCCATAGATTTTCGCGAGGTCCGTGTTCACGAAGCTGTACGGAGCCGTCAGCAGCCGATCGAGCCCTGCCTTTTCGTCGAACACGACGGCGTTCACGTACCGCTCGGTCTCTTCCTTCATCGCGACCGTCAGAGGCTTCGAGTACTCGGGGAACAGCGTGGTCGACCGCGTGATGTCCGAATAGCGCGCGACCTCGAGCAGCTGATCATGGAACCAGGTGGACGACGCGCGCATCCGGGTTTCGTCGGCGAGCATGCGGTCGACCTGCGCGAGGTAGCCGGCGCCCGTGAGCTGGCCGCCTTCCGCCGCGACGAGCAGCGCTTGATCCGGCATCGACTGCCACAGCGCGTACGACAGGCGGTTCGCGAGCTCGGACTGCGTCAGCGGAACCTTGCCCGCCACCACCGCCGTCGACAGCTCGGGGCGGTAGAGGAAGTGCGGCGACTGCAGCATCGTTTCCAGCGCGACCCGCACCGACGCGTTCAGCGCAGTGAGGGCGGGATAATCAGACGGGCCTTCGTTGTAGAGCGCGCGGTACGCGGTGCGTTCAGCGGTCGTCAGCGCCCGGCGGAACACGCGGCGGCCAATCGCCTCGAGCTGCGCGTCGGGCGTCGCGGGCCAGGTGCCACCGGCGAGCGCAGTGAGAGAAGCGGTCGACGCGGTCGCAGTGGCGGCCAGCGATTCGGCCGCGCGCTGGTAGTCGGCCCAGAGGTCGCTGTTGACCGAGAGCTCGCCACCGACGTTCGAGAAGGTGCCGCCCGAGGAATCGCCGACGAAGGTCGAAGTGATGTTCGCGGGCGCCGTGAGGGCGAGCAGGTCTTTGACGGTGTTCTCGTACTCGGCGTGAGAGAGGCGTGGCAGGCGCGAAGAACTGACGGGCTCATCGGGAAGCACGGGCTCGACTGCGCCGCCGCCCGAGCCGCCGGTGTTGTTCTGAGAGCCGCCGCCAGAACCGCCGGGGCCAGGGAGCTCTTCGCCGGGGAAGAGGATGCGGCCCTCGCACCCGCACAGCAGGATTGCCACGAGGAAAGGTCGCACGGCCCCGCATCCTCCTTGTTTCTGAAAGGGGATCAACCCGACCTTCGACTACATGTTCACTGCAGTGGGCAACGGCGTCAGCGCTGCGATTTCCAGCCGGCGTCGTCGCCCGTCGCCCACGCGTCAACCCACCCCTTCAGGTCCGTGCCGCCGTCGCGGCTCTTGCGCGCAGCGGTCACTCCACCGTCCGCCTGCACCACGCCGTAGCCGCCGATGAGGACGTGCTCCATGCCGGGGACGACGAAGTAGCGCGTGTTGGGGCGCGCGTCGTATTGGGTGAGCAGGGGATTCATCGCGGCGGCGTACGTCGCGTACGGCGGGGTCGCGAACTCGCTGGGGCCCGTGCCGCCGTAGAAGAACCAGGTGATGACTTGATCCGCTTCGGTCGCGAGCAGGGCGAGGCGGCGGTTGGGGTATGTCGCGCCGAGGTGGTTGGCAATCTGCGGGAAGCCCGCGTCGCACGTCGTGCAGCTTTGCGGCATCTGCATGTTCCAGGTGTCGCGCCACTGCGTCCAGTGCACGGGCGTGTCGAGCATCGGGGCCGAGTCGGCCAGCAGGTGCACCTCGGCGTTGCCGAACTTGCGGGCGACGCGGTCGTAGTTGAGGGTCGCTCCGTAGCCGCCGGCGCTGATGCCGGCGAGCCAGATGCGCTTGAGGTTCGGCAGCGTCGCGGCGATGCGCGCGAGGTAGAGGTCCATGTTCGTCGCGCCTGCGAAGTGAACGCTGGCGGTCTCGATGGGCCCGAACGCCTGGTATTGCGTCTGGAAGGTGCGGGTCGCGTTGCCCGAGTGCAGGTCGCCCGTGCAGTACGGGACGAAGACGAACGACGCGTTGCGGAAGGGGTTCGACGGGTTCGAGCGCTGCAGCAGGGCCGAGCCGCTGATCTGCGCGAGCTCGCCCGGGAACACGCCGCCGCCATCGGCAGGGTACGGATTTCCGAGCACGTTCGCCGCGGTGGGCCTCGTGCCACCGGCCGCGTCGAGCACACAGAGGTTCGGGTTGTAGTAGCAGATGGGCCCGAACTGCAGCAGCGACGGAACGCAGGTGCCCTGGTTCCAGCACGCGCCCCCGCCCATCACGAAGATGAAGAGGTCGTCACCTGCGGGGCCGAGGTTCACGCCGAGGCCCGCAGTCGAGCCGCTGGCGCACTGCGAGCCTGGAACGGGAATCCAGGACCACGTGCCGGGCGTCGCGACGATGCCGCCGTCAGGGACGACGAGACCTCCACCCCCACCGCCCGTACCTGTTCCGCCACCTGTACCGGTTCCTCCTCCGGTGCCGGAGCCGCCGCCGGTTCCACTGCCGCCGCCTGTTGAAGCAGAACCGCCGCCGGTGCCTGCGGTGCCTCCTCCGGTTCCACCGTCCTCGGGGACGTTGGGAATCGGAACAGGCGAGCAGGCGGCGGCGGCGACGACCAGCGAAACCAAGAGCGTGCGCATCGGGGCGAAAGCATGCCACGCCGACTGCACGCACGACGAATCGCTACAGGTAGTTCTGAACCGCGCGGGCGACGCTCTTCTTGCGGTGCCCATGGTGTTCTCCGGATGTGAGGTTTGAGTGATCAGCACCCAGAGGAATTGCATTCGGTGTGCCCATTTTTCAGGGCGAAATTCCCTCTGAAACCGGCGGACCTGAGGCGCGCTGCCCCGCCCTTTGGCGCACGCGCACCTGCACCGGCCCCGAGGGGCGAACCGTCGCCATCACTTGCGGCACCACCCTCTGGTTCGGCACGACTTCGAACTCGAAGCGCGCGAAGAACTGGGCCAACAGCACCACCGTTTCGACCAGCGAGAACATGTTGCCGATGCAGGCCCGCTGACCGCCAGAGAACGGCAGGTAGCTCCACGGGTGACGGCCCTTCGAACGTTCGGCCGTGAAGCGCATGGGGTCGAAGACCTGGGGAGCGTCCCAGAACTCCGGGTGCCGGTGCACGCCCCAGAAAAACGGCAGCACCACATCGCCGGCCTTGATCCGGAAGCCTCCGAGCGCGTCATCGGCCACCGCGGTGCGCGCCGTCATCGCCACCGGCCCCCGCAGGCGCAAGGTCTCGTCGACCACCTGCCGCAGGTACGACAGCTTCGGAAAATCTTCGAACGTCGGCTCGCGGCCTGCGAGCACGGTGTCGACTTCATCTCGCATCGCCGCGACGACGGCGGGCTCGTTCTCGAGCAGCGTGAACATCCACGTCAGCGTCAGCGCGGTCGTCTCGTGGCCCGCGACGAACATCGTGAACACCTCGTCCCGCACCTCGCGATCCGTCAGCGGCAGGTTCGTGTCGGCGTCCTTGCTGTGCAGCAACATCGACAGCAGCGTGCCGTCATCGGCAGGCCTGGCTCGCCCCGCGGCGATGACGCTGAACACCGCGCTCTCGCACTCTTCCATCGTGCGATGAAACCTTCGGTTCGCAGGCGTTGGCAGCCACGCGGGCAGGACGATGCCGTTGCTCTTCTCGCTGACGAGCTCCATCGCCGCGCCCAGTGCTTCGTATGAGACGGACCCGGTGGTCTCGAGATCGCGGCCGAACAGCGCGGCCACCACCACCTGCAGGGTGAGCTCGACCATCTCGCGGTGCATGTCGAGCGTGGTCCAGCCTTCCTTCGTGCGCTGCGCGAGGCCGTCGAAGTGTCTGCGGCCGGTGTCGACCATCGCCTCGGTGAGCTTGCCCAGCGCCGACCGGTGAAACGCGGGCTGCAGCAGGTTGCGGCGGCTCTTCCACGCCGGGCCTTCGAGCGCGAGCACGCCGTTGCCGATGATGCGGCGAACGCCGTCGTACGTGGCGCCCTTCACGTAGTTGGCGTGGTTTCCCGCCAGCACGCGCTTGATGAGCTCGGGGTGTGAGACGACGACCGCCTCGAGGCCCATGTCGACGTGAAAGATGTCGCCGTGCGTACGCCAGCTGGACTCGAGGAACTGCACGAGGCCGGCACGGCGCACCGCGGGAAGGTTTCCAATCAAGGGCCACGCGAACGGGCCCGAAGGTTCGGGAAGCTGGGTCTGCATGTCCGCCTCGGCAAGTGATTACTTGCCTTACGGTAAGCT
>JAYUXE010000138.1:0-2472 GCA_043753165.1 Archangiaceae bacterium
AAGCTGACCAAGGCGAGCATCTACGACGTGATTCCGTTCGAGAACTCGGTTGTCGTCGCGACGCTCACGGGCGCCGATCTGATCGCCAACTTCGACAACGCCGAAGCCCGTGTCGCCGGAGCGCAGAAGAAAGGCACCGCCTGGCTCGACACGAAAGGCGTGAAGCTCGACCCGGCGAAGAAATACACGGTAGCGACGCTCGACTACCTCTACTTCGGCGGCGACGGCTTTCAGATCGAAGACAAGGATCTCGCCCCCAACTTCACCGGCATGGGCTGGCAGACGAGCGTGATCGAGTGGACGAAGAAGCGCGCGACCACCGAGAAGTCGCCGCTGGAAGCCGCGCTCAAGGGCCGGTAACGCCTTCGGGCGGCTTGCCCTTCACGTTCTTTCCTTTCAGCGTCAGCAGGTAGCCCGCGAGCAGCCGAACCTTTCGTTCGCCCAGCAGGTTCTTGAAGGGGGCCATGCCCTTGTCGGGAAACCCGGTGGCGATCGACGAATGAATCTGAAGCGGTGCGCTGCCGTGAAGCCACGCATCGTCGGTGAGGTTCGGGCCCACCACGCCCTGCGCTTCCGAGCCGTGACAGGCTGCGCAGCTGGCGGCGAACAGCGACTTCGCTTCGGCGTGCGATTCAGGGTCCGTCGACGACTGCACGAGCAGCTCAGCCGTCAGCGCAGGAAGTCGCACCTCGGGCTCGGCCCCTGTCGTCGCCCACACGGCGACCCCGATGCCGATTGGGATCAAAAGCACCGCGAGGAATTCCCACCGGACGCGTTCGCTTTTCATTCGGACGCATGGATACACGCAAACGTCCCACCCGTGGCAAACCGCGTCGGGCACGGTGCGTACGTTTCCCTCTGGCGAGCAATGGGTCAGCCGTTTGCAGTGCGACGGCACGAAGTTCCACTTCTCAAGGAGCAAAACCCATGATGAACGACAACAAGACCTGGCGTCCCTCGTACTGGAAGGATGACACCCACGGCTCTGGGTGGGACCGCGCGAAGGAAGCGCTGAAGCGCGACTGGGAACAGACCAAGGCCGACTTCAGCAAGACCGCGGGCAAGGAACTGAACCAGGACGTCGGCGACACCGTGAAGCAGGCAGTCGGCGCTGAAAAGATTCCCGCCCCGAACACGCCGAACCCCGAGAGCACGAAGTGGGAAGACGTCGAGCCTGCGGTTGCGTACGGCTACGGCGCGAGCAAGGAATACGGCGCGAAGTACTCGAAGTGGGACAACGACCTCGAGACCAAGCTCAAGACCGAGTGGGACAAAGACAAGACGGGCCGTTCGTTCGACGACGTGAAGCGCAACATCCGCACGGGATGGGATTACAAGTCTTGATGGAATGAAGCGCGCGCTCCTGTTTCTGTTGTTCGTCACCGGCTGTGTTCACACGCCGCCGGTGACCGAGAGCGCGCGGCTTCAGGTCGATCAGGTCGCGCAGCTGCTGCCGTCGAAGGTCAAAGACCGGGACGGTTGGGCGCGCGACCTGGTGGCTGCACTCGATGCGAACGCCCTCGACATCGACGTCCCGCATGCGTGCGCGGTGATCGCGGTGGTCGACCAGGAGTCTGGCTTTCAAGCCAACCCCGCAGTCCCGAACCTGCCTGCCATTGCCCGCAAAGCCCTGGAGGAAAAGGCGAAAGGGCTGGGGCCGCTGGGACCTTCGTTCTTGAAAGAGGTGCTCGACGTTCAAGCGCCCGGCACGAAGAAGACCTTCGACGAACGCATCAACACGCTCCGCACGGAAGCAGACCTCGATCGGCTGTACCGGGACCTTCTGGCCGAGCACAAACGGCGGCACCCCATTCTGTTCGCGACGGCAGATCTCGGCGCGTCGCTGTTCGACACGCGCGATTTTCAAGAACGCAACCCGGTCACCACCGCGGGCTCGATGCAGGTCAGCGTGCAGTACGCGGAAGATCGTGCGCGCGAATTGAGCCGCGACCCGGATCTGGTGCGCGACGAGCTCTACACGCGGGGCGGCGGCCTGCTGTACGGCACTGCGCGGCTGTGGCGCTTCGAAGCCGACTACGACGACATGTCTTTCCGGTTCGCCGACTACAACGCGGGCTTCTACGCGAGCCGCAACGCCGCGTTTCAGGAACAGCTGGCGGCGCTGACGGGCCTGAAGCTGTCACTCGATGGTGACCTGCTCAGCTACGACGCGATGGGCGAGGTTCAGTCGGACGCGACGAAGACGATGGCCGCGCTCGACACGTTCCGCGAAACCTATGCGCCGGGGCTCAGTGGGTCGCAGGTGCGTCGCGACGCGCGGCTCGAGAAGAAGGTGGGGTTCGAGGGCACGAAGACGTGGGCGGCGGTGCGGCGCGCCTACACGGAACAGAAACGAAAGACGGCGGACTACGCGCGGCTGCCCGACGTCACCCTGCACTCGCCCAAGATTCAGCGGCAGCTGACCACCGCGTGGTTCGCCAAAGCCGTCGACAAGCGGTATCAGGCCTGCCG
>JAYUXE010000139.1:0-2471 GCA_043753165.1 Archangiaceae bacterium
CAGATTTCGCGGCACCTGCTGTCGTCCCTGCCCCGGCTCACGCTGCGCGTCGACGACATGGACCCCGCGCTCGCAGGCGTCGCTCGGAAGGTCGGGTACCTCGCCGGCCGCGCGCAGCGGCTCGTGGTTCTGGCGTAGCGCGCGGCAGCGACTTCTAGATTTTCCCGGTCACGTAGACGAACGCGAGGCACATCTCGTCATCCGTGCTCTCGCCCCACCGAATCGTCCGGTCGGTCGGGTTGTTCCAGCTGCACGTCAGCTTGAAGGTGCTGCCCGCGTTCGCCGTGATGCCCGTTCGCGACGTGTAGAAATAGAACTGCTGCCACTGAAAGTCCCACTTGGGGATGTCGATCAGACAGACGTCTTTCTCGGCCGGCTTGCTCTTCGGAGCGAGGATTTCGACCTTCGCCGTCGCGCCCTTCGTGTGCATGTGCGGGATGACGCCCCAGACGGTCGCATCGACGGGCAGCTCGAACTTGACGGACCGCGTGTAGCCCATCGTGTGCGGGGTGATGGCGAAGTCGTCGTCGACCAGCGGGAACATCTGCGCGTGGTACGGCACCGGGTTCACCGAGTACTGCAGCTTCACCTGCGTCTGGTCGGGCTGCGCGTCCGTCTGCGCCAGGTTGTAGTGCACCTGCATGATCAACACGTCGCCCGCGAACAGCGACACGCCCGTCTGCCCCGGAAACCGCGTCACGCCACTTCCCGGCACCCACCCACCCACCATCTTCGGAGCGGCCGTGCCCGGCCCCCCGAAACACTGCCACCCCAACCCTTCCGGCGAGCCATCTTCCAGCGCCTGCGCCTCGGCCTTCGGCACCGTGTACAGCAGCACGTGGTGCACCGACCGGCGATCGCCCGGCACCACTTCGAACCCAATCAGGTCCTTCGTGCCGTTCAGTTCGGGGTCGAGAATGAAGCAGCGGTAGTCGTCTTTGCGCGCCTTGTCGGCGACGAACGCATTCGGCGTGTACGTCGCCGCCGCCTTCAACGTCTTGTCGACCCACGGCAGCTCGGCGCCAATCAGCTTCGCTTCCTTCTTGTCTGCGACGTTGCCCTCGAGCATCCCGTTCTTCTCGAAGTCTTTCATCACGTCCATCTCTTCCTGCGTCATCCGCCGCTCGCCCTTGTACGAATTGCAGTCGGGCGAGGCGACCCACGGTGGCATGCGGCGCGTGTTGATCGCGTCCATCACCTGGGCCCCGTGTGCCTTCACTTCCTCGTACGTCTGCAGCGGGAAGGGCGTCACCCCACCCGGCACGTGGCAGGTGCCGCAGCGCTCGGCGATGATTGGCTGCACATCGCGGTACCAGTTCGCGCGCGCATCGGGCTCCGCTTTGGGCGGAACACCACAGGCCGCGGTGAGAAGGACGACCACAACGGGGAAAATCGGCGCGCGGGGAACCTGCATCGTCCCCATATATGGGAACCCCACCCCGGCCGTCGAGATGCTGGCCGCGTTTGCGGTGTAAACCCGTCTTTCTGTCAGTGCGCGCTGTGCGGCGCCGCGACCTCGCCCTTCGGCGCGCGGATGAAGTCCAGGGGCGCCCTGACGAACCGGCGCAGCACCGCACGAAGCAGCTCGAGCTGCGCGAAGGCGCCGACTTCACGTGCGCGAAGGGCGACGAACAGGGCGAGCGCGAAGCTGACTCCGAAGTTGCAGAGCCCGATGACACCAATCGCCGACAGCGCCACCAGGTAGTCCGCCTGCACCACCCTTTCCGGCCCCAGCGTCATGCCTGCGAACGTCAGCTGGCCCGTCGCGAACGTGACGTGCCGAACCTCAAGGGGGATTCCGACCAGCAGGCCGACCACGGGCGAGAGGCCGAGGAAGCTGCCCAGCGCGATGCTGCCGCCGAAGCCCGAGATGTTGTTGAGCAGGAACTTCGAGAACCGCGAGGCCCGTTCACTGCCGACCAGGCTGCGAAACCCACGGCTGCTCGCGATTGCCTCGTGCAGCTTGTTCACCACGAACCAGTTTTCCATCGTCCCGCCGACGATGCTCGCCATCCACAGGTACACGCCGGTGAGGCACGCGTAGATGATGGTCGGTGAGCCGAAGGGGTTGTGCTTGTGGACGACTTTTTCGGCGTACTCGGTGTCGAGCAGGAAGTGGCCGGTGAGCAGCCGCACCACGAGGTTGATCAGCAGCACGCCCGGAATCACCATGCCCAGGTTGCCCGCGACCGCAGCGAGCTGGCTGCGAACGACGCGCGCGACCTGCTCGACCAGCGGGCCCAGGTCGGCCTGTTCGGTGGTCTCGAGGTGGGTGGTGGTGTCTTTGATCGCGCCGGCGAGCGTCGCGGCGGTCATCGACGGCTGCTTGGTGGCCAGCGTGAAGCCGACCATCTGCATCACGACGAAGCCCGTGCCGTAGTTCAGCGCATTGGCGATGCCGTCGATCAACGGCGGCAGGTGCGCCCAGCCCATCACGAACTTGAGGAACACCGAGAACGACGTGAGCACGC
>JAYUXE010000140.1:0-5920 GCA_043753165.1 Archangiaceae bacterium
CTGCTTCACGCCGGGACAATCGGCCAGGCGCTGGCGCACGCGAGAGAGCCGCCCTGCCTGCTTCGCGTCGCCCGCATCGTTGTCGACGAAACACAGGGACGCGCCCGAGTGCTGCAGCACGTAGCGAATTTCGTCGGGCGTGTTCGAGGCGTAAATCGGCACCGTGATCGCACGCGCCGCCGAGATCGCGAGGTCCGTCACCACCCATTGCAGCGTGGTCGCCGCGAAGACCGCCACCCGATCGGTAGGCTTCACGCCGAACCCGACCAGCGCGTCTGACAGGGCCTTCACCTGCGCCAGCACTTCCGCCCACGGCACGTCGACCCAGCCCTGCGCGGTCTTGTGCTGCACCGCGGGCGTGCGGTTCTCGCGGACCCGCGACATCAACAGCTCGAGCAGGTTCTTCTCGCTGCCCGCCGTCACTTCAGCTCGGCCTCGATGTCAGCGGCGATCGGCTTGGCCCAGTTCAGGACGCGGCGGCCTTCCGGCGGGTCGAAGTCGGGCTTCAGCGCGTAGACCTTCTTCATCGCCGCCTGCGCTTCCTTTGCCTTGCCCGCCTGAAGCAGCACTTCCGCCAGGTACAGGTGTGAACGGGTCGCTTCCGGGGCCGACTTGATCGCGCGGTTCAGGAATTCCACCGACTTCTCGCGGTCGCGCTTCGGCCATGGCAGCTGGGCGTAATACCGGCCCTTCGCGCGCAGCGGCCCGGCGCGGTCGTAGCCCTCGTTCGCCTTCAGCGCGATGTCGAGGTTCTCGACGAACTGCTTCTCGATGCCTTCCGTCAGCGCAGTGACGACGCCAATCGCCTCGGAGTACGCGCCAATCGACAGCGCCTTGTAATAGTGGCCCTCGAACGCGCCCAGCTTCGCGGCCAGCGCGCGGTCGGCGTAACCCCATGCTTCCTTCGCCAACGACTTCTTGAGATCATTGTGCGCCGCGTCGTGCCCGTCGGCCTGGAACCACTTCGCCCGGGCGCTGCGCCACAGCAGGTCGTAGTCCTTCGGAAAGGCTTTCAAGCCGTCAGCGACGGCCTGGTTCGCTTCTTTGATGGAATTCGTGGAATCGCGGGTGATCCACTTCTCGTCGAGCTTGGCCGAGAAGTCGGCCGCGACCGCCGCCACCGCAGCAGGAGGCCCTGCATCTTCCTGACCAAACGCCACGGAACCCACGACGAGAACGGCCAACCCTGCCCACGTCAGACGAGTCATCGCCGCTTCATAGCTCTAAAAAAAACGCGCGCCCAGGCAACGAGGCCAGGGCGCGCGGGGCAGCGCGAAAGGGGGAGATTCGCGCTGCCCTTCAGGCAGCGACCGAAGCGTCCTGCTCTTCGGTGTTCATTTCGTAGTCCTGGTTGATGGGCTCGAGGTACCGGGCGAGGAAGTTCTTCGTCTTCAGCTCGACTTGGCGCACGCGCTCGCGAGAGACGCCCCACCGCTGCCCGAGCTCTTCGAGGGTGCGGGGTTTGTCCTGGGTGAGGCGTTCCTGAAGAATGTCCCAGCCGAGGTCGCCCAGGCGCTTCTTCACCTTTTCCAGCGCCTCGCTGACTTCGGCGTCGCGTTCATGGCGCGTGTACGTCGTGTCTGGCGCCTCGTCGTGGGACTCGAGGCGGTCGAGCCACGTCGAATCGCCATCCTCCTCAATCGGGGTATCGAGCGAGAAGTCATTCATGCTCGCGCGCTCGGACTCGCCGCCGCGCACCTGGCTGCGGTTGTCCTTGAGGTAGCGCGTGATGTACGCGCGAATCCACCAGACCGCGTAGGTCGCGAAGCGCACGTTCTTCTTCGAGTCGAAGTGCTCGATGGCCTTCATCAGGCCCACGTTGCCTTCCTGAACCAGGTCGTCCAGGCGGGCGCCGCGGCTCGCGAACTTCCGCGCCACCGCCACCACGAAGGGAAGGTTGCTGACCGCGAGCAGCTGCCGCGCTTCTTCATCGCCCGCGCGCGCCTTCTTGCTGAGGTCGTATTCCTGTTCGCGCGTCAGCTGCTTGTGACCACCGAAGCTGCGCAGATACGTCGAGATGCCGTCTGAAGACCGCCGAGCCGTTGTCGTCGCCATGCCTAGAAGACGTACGGCGCGGAAATCCGTTTCGTGTAGATGTGTGAAGAGTTTCGGGAATTTCCGGGGTTCAAAGGCGCCTCACCCCGGAGTTCGACAACCGAGCCAAACTATTAGGCGTCTGGCTCGAAGATTTTTCCGGGGTTTAGAAGCCCTAATGGGTCGATAAAGGCCTTCAGGCGTTTCTGAAAGGCGATCAGGTCTGCTGCTTGTTCCAGGTGGATGAATTTTCGCTTCGCATAACCGACCCCGTGCTCACCCGTGATGGTGCCGCCCAGCGCGACCGTGATCTCCATCATCTGTTTAAGGGCCTCGTCGACGGTTGGCCGGTCTTTCTGGCTGTCGAAGAGGATGTTGGCGTGCAGGTTCCCGTCACCCGCGTGGCCGTAGGTCGCCACCGTGAGCCCGAGCTTCGCGCCCATCTCTTTGAAGCGCGCGATCGCCTCGGGAATCTTCGAGCGCGGGACGGCGATGTCTTCCGAGATCTTGAAGGGCTTCATCGCGCGCAGCGACGTCGACACCAAGCGGCGGGCGGCCCACAGCTTTTCCCGCTGCGCCTCGTCCTGGGCGATTAACGTGTCGATTGCTCCATGCGCGGTCGCGATCTCGGACAGCTGCTGCAGCTCGAGCAGCAGGCCGTCGTCGTGGTTGCCATCGACCTCGGCGATCACGGCAGCCCCTGAGCCTTTCGGAAACGAGAAGCCGCGCCCGTCGATCGCGCGAATGCTCACGTCGTCGAGCAGCTCGAGGCACCGCGGCAGCAGGCCGGACGCCAGCATCGCGCTCACCGCCCGCGCGGCCGCGAGCACGTCGGCGAAGATCACCAGGGCCGTCATCACCTTCCGGGGCCGGGGGATGAGCTGCAGCGTGATCTTCGTCGCTACCCCCAGCGTGCCTTCGGACCCGACGAACAGGCCGCACAGGTCGTAGCCCGCGACGCCCTTGATCGTGCGCCTGCCACACTGCAGCACCTCGCCCGTGGGCAGCACCCACTCGAGGCCCAGCACGTAGTCGCGCGTGACGCCGTATTTGAGTGCCCGGGGGCCGCCCGCGTTCTCGGCGATGTTTCCGCCCATCGAGCAGAATTCCCAGCTGTTCGGATCCGGCGGATAAAAAAGACCGACGGCGTCGGCCGCCTTCATCAGGTCGCCGGTGATGACGCCAGGCTCGACCACCGCGATCAGATCTTCGGGCTTGAGCTCGAGGATCTTGTTCATCCGTTCGAGGCTCAGCGACACGCCGCCGTTGAGTGGCAGGGACCCGCCCGACTTGCCGCTGCGCGCCGCCACCGGAGTGACGGGGACGCCCAGCCCAAAAGCCGTCTTGAAGACGAAGCTCACATCGGCGGTGCTTTCGGCGAAGACGACCAGCTGCGGGAGGAAGTCGCCCATGTCCGACTCGTCGCGTCCGTAGACGGCGAGCTGGTCGGGATCATCGGTGACCTGGTTCGGCCGCAACCCCTTCAGCAGCGCCGCCTTCACCCGAAGACTTCCAGCCGCCCACCGTGAAGCGCCATCGGCGCCTCGAACGCCAGGTAGCGGATGACGTCTGCCACTTCCCACGGCGCCATCATCGCGGGGAACTTCGACCCTTTGAGCATGTCGGTCTCGACCCCACCCGGCAGCACCGAGCACACCATCACGCCCGTGCCCCGGGTCTCTTCCGCCAGCGACTTCGTGAAGCCATCGAGGCCCCACTTCGACGCGCAGTAGCCCGACTGATTTTCCGAACCCAACGTGGCCGAGATCGACGAGACGTTGATGATGCGCCCGAGCCCGCGCTTGATCATGCCGGGCAGCAGCCGGCGCGTCAGGTAGAACGGCCCCGAGAGGTTGGTGCGAAGGACGCGATCGAAGTCGTCGTCGGTCATCTTCACCACGGGCTTTCGCACCACGACGCCGGCGTTGTTCACCAGCACGTCGACCTGCCCGAACTTCTTCATCGCCGTTGCGACCACGCGGTCGGCATCTTTCGGCGCGCCGACGTCGTGCACCAGCTCGAGCACCTCGATGCCATGACCCCGACATTCGTCGGCGGTTCGCCGGGTGCCGCCCTTCCTGGTCGACGTCACGATCAGGTCGAGCCCGAGGCCCGCGAGCGCGCGGGCAATCGCGGCGCCGATGCCACGCGAGGCGCCCGTCACCATCGCGACCGTGGGCGGGTACGGCTGCAAGAAGTGCGTGCGCTGTTTCATTTCTTCTTCTTCCCGATGCGGGCCCAGAGCTCGCGTCGCAGCGCCGAATCGCGCCGCAGTCTTCCTTCGTACGCTTCGGCGTGGGTGACCGCGTCATGCTGGTGGCCGCCCCGCAACCGCAGGCACGTCTGCTCGGCCTCGAGCACGCACGCCGTGGCCGGGGACCCCAGGTGTTTTTTGAGCGCTGCCGCGACCTGCCGCGCGAGCTCTTCTTGAAGAATCAGCCGGTGCGCGAACACGTCGAGCAGCGTCGCGAGCCGCCCGAAGCCCACCACCGATTTGCCGGGCAGGTACGCGACGGTCGCGCGGCCGCTGTACGGCAGCAGGTGGTGCGGGCACATCGATCGGTAGTGAAGGCCGGTGACGACGACAAGCTCGCGCTGCGATGCCTTCGACACGGGGAAGCGTTCGCCCAGCACGTCGGCCGGCGACTGCCCGTAGCCATCGAGGAACTCGTCGGCCCACGCCTCGGTCACCCGGTGCGGCGTCTGGTCGAGGTTGGGGTCGGTGAGGTCGAGGCCCGCGGCGGCGAGAAAATCCTTCACGGCGCGCCGCATCGCCGGCCGGTTCATTGGCGGTACGTGACGCAGTATTCGGGCGTTTCCCACAGCTGCAGCTCGCGCAGGCCGTCGATGTGCTTCTGCAGGCGTTCCCACATCCACACCACCATGTTCTCGGCGGTGGGGTTTTCCATCAAGTCGTTCAGGTTGTGGTGGTCGCACTCGACGAGGACCATCTCGGTCACCGTTCGCTTGATCTCGTCGAAGTCGCGAATCATCCCGTCTTTCGGCGAAGGCCGGCCCGTGAGCGTGACGCGCAGCTGGTAGTTGTGGCCGTGCAGGCGCTTGCAGGGCCCGTCGTAGAACGGCAGGTGGTGGGCAGCACAGAAGTGGAAATCGACCGAGAGCAGCATGTCCATGACGGGTCGCTCCTACCGCAGCTGGTGGTTCGAAGTCACCGTTCACCCTCTGAGCCGCTGGCGACCCGGCCCCGTCGGGCGCAAGTGCGCTTTCCGACTCGTGCGCTTTGGCGGCAACGGGTTTGCAAAATGGTTCGGGCATGAACCACAAGCCCTTCGCCGCCACCGTCGCCTGCCTGACTTTGATCGCCTGCGCCAACCCGGTTGCGCCGCCGGCCGAAGACTTGAGCGCATCATCGTCGAGCGAGGCCGAGCTCAAAGGGCCGCAGAAGGTGAAGCGCCCGAGGGCCCCTTCGACGTGGGAGGCGCAGGTCAGCGACACGGCGACCCACCCGGTCTTCGCCAGCACCTTCACGATTCTCGAAACGTACGACCTCTACTTCGCGTTCGACGTGCCGTCGTCGCTGCCGGGAACCCACAACGCGGCGTTCGAGATCGTCGCCCCCGACGGCAGCGTCTACCAGCGCACCGACGTGACGTTCACCACGGGCGCCTCGCCCCACACCCGGGTCTGGAGCTCGATGCCCGTCGTCGGAACGTGGATCCAGCAGTTCTCGATGTCGGGCGACTGGCAGGTTCGCGTGTTCCTGGACGCCGAGCAGGTTTCGCGCGCATCGAAGACTTTCGTCCTCCAATAAATCGATTTGGCAGGCGATGCTTCGGAGCGCATGACTGAGCCTGCGGTCACCGTCGAAGCGTTCGCAGATCTGCTGTGCGATCTCGCCTTTGATGCTTTGAGCCTTCTGGACGAA
>JAYUXE010000141.1:0-5906 GCA_043753165.1 Archangiaceae bacterium
CTTGTCGGGCTTCGCGCCCTTCACGGTGTCGCCGATGAAGACGAGCGTGTTCTTCACGTACGCCGGCTGGCCGTCGCGCTTCACGGTGATGACGCCTTCCACACTGCCGCCCGCGAACGCCGGGCACGACACCAGAACCACCCACCCGAGGAAGCGCACGGCCGGGGAGGATACGACAGAACACGACAGTCTCCCGAAACGTCGGCCCGCTCGCGGGGCGCTGGAGCACCGCTCGCCAGCACTACCCCGAAACGTCGGCCAGCCCACGCGGGCGCTGGAGCACGGCTCCCCAGCACTACCCCGAAACGTCGGCCAGCCCACGCGGGCGCTGGAGCACGCGTCCCCATCACTACCCCGAAACGTCGGCCAGCTCACGCGGCCGCTGGCGCACGGCACCCCGCCGCCGAAACGTCGGCCGGCTCGCGCGGGCGCTGGCGCACGGCACCCCGCTGCCGAAACGTCGGCCGGCTCGCGCGGGCGGTGGCGCACGGCACCCCGCCGCCGAAACGTCGGCCGGCTCGCGCGGGCGGCGGCTCACGACACTGCCGAAGGCAGGGACATAAGCACCCCGCCGCTGGCACGACGACCGTCTCGCTCTGGCACTGGAGCACAGCTCCCCAGCACGTCTTCCAGTTCACGCCTGGCCGCACGCGCCGCTGCGCGCCACGCGTCCTACCCTTGCAGCGGGGCCAGCCGACCGAGACACACCGCATGTCAGAGCAGCCCTGCGACGGCCCGTTGCATTTAGGGAGTTGCTCGAGCTGCTGCACACGCCCGCATCGGCGTGTTCGGAGGGTCGCCGACGGCGGGCGCTGGAGCACGGCTCCCCAGCACTACCCCGAAACGTCGGCCAGCCCACGCGGGCGGTGGAGCACGCCTTCCCAGCACTACCCCGAAACGTCGGCCAGCCCACGCGGGCGCTGGAGCACGCCTCCCCAGCGCTACCCCGAAACGTCGGCCAGTTCACGCGGGCGCTGGAGGCGCGGCGCCCCGCCACCGAAACGTAGGCCAGCTCACGCGGGCACTGAAGCACGCCTCTCCAGAGCGCTATCCCGAAACGTCGGCCACCTCACGCGGGCGCTGGAAGCACGGCACCCCGCCACCGAAACGTAGGCCACCTCACGAGGGCACTGGAGCACGCCTCTCCAGCGCTACCCCGAAACGTCGGCCACCTCACGCGGGCGCTGGAGCACGCGTCCCCAGCACTTCCCCGAAATGTCGGCCGGCTCACGCGAGCGCTGGAGCACGCCTCCCCGGCGCTTCCCCGAAACGTCGGCCACCTCACGCGGTGCGGTGAAGCCGACGATGGTGGCGCCCGCGTGCTGGCCGACGTTTCGGGGTAGCGCGGCACGCGGCTCGGCCGGCGCGGCTCGGTGCTGGCCTACGTTTCGGGGTAGCGCGGCACGCGACTCGGCCGGCGCGGCTCGGTGCTGGCCGACGTTTCGGCGTAGCGCGCACGCGGCTCCGGGCGGCGCGGCTCGGTGCTGGCCGACGTTTCGGGGTAGCGCGGCACGCGGCTCGGTGCTGGCCTACGTTTTTGGGTAGCGCTTGGCTCGGCCGCTCAGCCCCAGAAGCCAGTCGTCGTCGCCGGAGCGCTCCGTGTGCCGGCGGACGTTTCGGAATCGAGGCACCGAATGCGCGCGCCGCGCGTTGAAGCATTACCGTGGGGGCCGTGGCGCGTTTCCTCTTCAAGCTGTTCCGGAAGCTTGCCTGGTGGCAGCAGGT
This sequence comes from Archangiaceae bacterium, assembly GCA_043753165.1. Lineage (GTDB taxonomy): Bacteria > Myxococcota > Myxococcia > Myxococcales > Myxococcaceae > JAGSPQ01. The sequence goes on from JAYUXE010000141.1 coordinate 1,726, forward strand.
GGCGGCGGCCGTGGCGCTGCCGATCCTGCTGCTGAACCTCACGGTGGCGTTCCTCGGAAGCAGCGCAATCTTCCCGCTGTCCCCTTTCTTCCTGGCCGAAAAGTGGTCGGCCCTGAAGTTGTACGGCGCGCACCGCCCGTCGTGCCTCTTCACCGGCCACGAAGACCTCACCGCCGTGACGACGAGAGCCGAGAAAGAAACGGGCCTGCCGAAGGGCCTGATGCAGGCGATCGTAGAAGTCGAATCAGACGCGCGAACGCACCGCATCTCGTACGCCGGAGCGATGGGCCCCGCCCAGCTCATGCCCGGCACCGCGCTGATGCTCGGCGTCAAAGATCCCTTCGACCCCGAACAGTCGATCAACGGCGGCGCGCGCTACCTCGCCCAGATGCTCAAGCGCATGGGCAGCGTGACGCTGGCCGTCGCCGCGTACAATGCAGGCCCGAACAACGTGAACGGCGCGGTGCCGAAGAACGGGCAAACCGAATTCTACGTCGCACGGGTGATGAAGAAGTTCGAACGGCGCGACTGATCAGAAAGGGCAGATGACGTCGATCGCACCGCCGCGACCCGCGTAGATCACGCCGGTGTCGGGGTGAATCGCCATCGCGCCGAACAGCTTCGACGTGCCGAAGTCGAACTGCGCGAGGTAGCTGCCATTCGGAGCGAACTTCTGCAGCCGCGACGCCCCGGGATCACTCGCGTAGACCTTGCCTTCGGCATCGATGGCGACGCGGCTGGGGCCGTAGTGGGTCGCTCCGGTTTCGTTGCCGTCGAACTGGCCGTTCGCGGGGCCGCGCCCACCGAACTGCGCGCGCTGCGAGCTGCTGCCGGGCGAGTACTGCGACACCACGTTCAAGAAGATGTCGGCCACCCAGATGGTCTGCGAGGTGTAGTCCCACGTGAGGCCCGCGGGCAGCAGCATCTTGCCGACGCCGACCCCTGAGATGCCGTACTGGTCGACGAACGCTCCATCGGTCTGGTAGCGATAGATGCGGCTCAAGCCCCCGATGTTGAGCAGGCCGGTGCCGTCGAACGCGAGCGAGAGGCCCTCATCCTGCGTGCCGCCGTTCGCGACGAACGTGCCGTTGAAGTTGCCCCTCGCGTCGAACTTCTTCACCTTCGGCGGGCCGGATTCGAAGTTCTCGACGACATACGAATTGCCCGTCGCATCGAGCGCGAGGTCGCGCACCGGCCCGAGATTTCCGCGGCCGTACGTTCGCGCGAGCCCGTAAGTCGGCGGAGCGAGCACGGCGATGAACGAGTCCGGATCTGCTTCTGACAGCACGTGCAGGTTGCGGTCTTTGTCGAAGACGAGCGCGCGAATGTCCTTGAAGCCGTCGTTGCCTGCAGGCGAGGACACGGAAACCGAATCCGATAGCACGCGCATGCACACCGGGGGTCCGAGCCCGGTGACGATGGTGTTGCCGCCATCGGGGTTGCGTGAATACAGCCCGCTGCAGGCGGTGGTGAAACAGATGAGCAGCAGCGCGGCGAAGCGAATCATCGGCCGCGCCGTATAGCGCGGGCTCAGGCGAATCCGGAAAATCAGGCCCCGCATTCCGACGGCTCATCTCGGTACACGACGCCCCCGAGGTCGAGCTTGCCGTCTTCGGCGATGGTGCCTTCGCGCGTCTTCCCGTCGACCGTCACCGACAGCTTGCGACCCGTCAGCGTCCACTTGCCCTTCAGCGCCTTGCTGTCGATTTTGCCCGAACCCTCGTCCATCACCTTCGTGGTCTCGGTGAGGGTGCCGTTGGCGGCAAAGGCGAGCTGGGTCAGCGAGCCAAACGCGCCTTCGCCGGGGCTCCAGAAGCGGACCTTCGCGAGCAGCGCGGGCAGATCTTTTTCGCGCGAGGGCGAGAGGCCGACCATCGACTGATAGGCGAGTGTGTCGCGAATGGGCTCGAGGTCGCGATCGACGGCGACGCGGTCCAACCGGTTGGGGTCGAGCAGCACGGACTTCTCGAGGTGGCCGGTGATCGCGCTGCGGTATGCGTCGCCGTCGCAAACGCGTCCGGCCTTGCGAAGCAGCGACTGTGCGCAGGCGTGGTTGAAGTGGGCGAGCGCGAGCGTTCGGTTGCGGTCGACCTTCTCGCGCGTGGTGGTGGGCGCATCTTTTTCGCCGAGCTCGATCGCCTGCTGAAACAGCGCGATGGCTTCGACGAATTGCTTCGCCTTGTATTTGTCCATGCCCGCCGAGTTCAGTGACTTCGGGGTGGCTGGCGCGGCGGCGGTGAACAGCAAGAGGACGAGTGCGAATGGCATGACGGGCATGCTAGTCCCGTGGCACGTCATCACCTCGGAGATCGCATGAAAGCAAAACAAGCAGTCGTCGTCGGGTTCGTCTTGGGAATTTTCGTTTCAGTCGGCGTCGGCTGTGGAAGCAACACCGGCACGGGCAGCTGCAGCACCTCGAACTGCACGGGTTGTTGCACGGCGGGCGGCACGTGCGTCGGCGGCACGGCTGACACGGAATGCGGCAAAGGCGGAGCGACCTGTTCTTCCTGTTCCGCCGGCACGCCTTTCTGTTCTGCAGGCGTGTGCAAAGCGACCTCGGGTTCGGGTGGCGGCAGCGGTGGGACGGGGGGCGGCACGGCAGGCACGGGCGGCGGCACGTCGGGTTCGGGCGGCGGCAGCGGCGGAGTCGGGGTCGGCGGCGGCAGCGGCGGGGTTGGCGGCGGCAGCGGCGGAGTCGGCGGCGGCAGCGGCGGAGTTGGCGGCGGCAGCGGCGGAGTCGGTGGCGGCAGCGGAGCAGGCGGCGGCGGAGTAGTGCTCGCGTGCGGTGCTGGCGTGGCGGCGAATCACCTCCTGCTCTCTGAAGTTCGCGTGCAGCCAACGAACGCGGAAGCTGTCGAGATCTACAACCCGACTGCAGGTACGATCGATCTGTCGGACTACCGCCTCTACAACGCGACGTTCGTCTCGGCTGACGGCCTCAGCAACTGCCGCTACTACAATCATGCTCCGCTCATTGATGCCGGCACGTGCGGTCTCGGTGGCTTCTCGGACTTCGACCTGCAGTTTCCGGCCGGTTCGACGATTTCCGCTGGCGAAGCGAAAGTGATCGCGATTGGTGGTGCTGCGACCCTCTGCGGAGCTGGTTTCTGCCCAACGGGAGCTCCGGCCTTTGAGATTCCTCCGACGGACGGGGGAATGAACGACCCGAACGTTGCGGACATGCGAGGCGTCTGGGATGTCAGCGCCCAGCTGGGCTTCTTCACCAACGCGTCTGAGGATCTCATCCTCTACAAGTGGAATGGCAACGCCGGCAGCAATGTGCAGGACGTCGACTACTTCATCTGGGGCAACACCCAGAACATCCGCACCGACAAGACTGGAGTCGGCACCTACCTTCCTGACACCGCGATTGCAGCCCAGCAGTCGATTCCGTCCCTGGACGCTGGCAATTCGCTCACTTCGAGCTACCAGCGCGGTTGCTACAACGAGAATGGCGAGACGAAGACGGGCGGCAACGGCATCACCGGCCACAACGAGACCAGCGAGCCGTTGAACAACTCGTGGTTCATCGGCCTCCCCAGCCTCGGCACGAAGAGCCCGGGTTCGGTTCCGTAAGCGCGGGATGGCGCAGCACCGAGGGGCACCGGCGTTCTCGTCGGTGCCCTTTTCCTTTTCCAGTCATGGGCGATGAAAAATGACTCCTTCTTGCCCAAAAAAAGACTCACCAACGATCCAAACAATTCTGCCCGCGCTCGAGACCCCGCGCAGGTTCATGGGTAAGGGCGCGACCGGAAATCCCGTCCACGTTGCACCGTCCCAGTGACGAACTGTGGCGTCGTCGCCGACCGCCCAAACATCATTCGGGCCGGCCCACACTGAACGAAGGTTGTTCGAGGTGCCGGGGGAAACCGAAGTCCACGCCGCCCCAGTCCAATGAACGACGGTGCCGTTCAGTCCAACCGCCCATACGTCGTTCATGTTCGCGCCCCAGATGCCCAGCAACGATTTTGTCGTAGGGCTGGCTACCGAGGACCATGTCGAGCCATTCCATCGCAAGATGGTGCCATTGTCGCCAACCGCCCACGCGCTTGTTGGATTCGCCGCCCAGACGCCATTGAGATTCGTGGTTGTCCCGCTCGTCACCGGACTCCACGACGTGCCGTTCCAATGGTTGACGGTCCCTGCACCGCCCACAGCCCAAACGTCGTTGCTTCCACTGC
>JAYUXE010000142.1:0-12829 GCA_043753165.1 Archangiaceae bacterium
CACCGCGGCGAAGAAATTTCGGCGAGCGTCATCGACGGCCCGCAATCGGCGGCGTGGGACGAGGCCGAGAACCGGCTGCACGTGCAGAAGGCGCTGCTCGAGACGCTGATCATCGAGAACGAGAAGGAAATCATTCGCATGCCGGGCGGCGACGACGCGGCCAACGACATCCGGGCCTGACGGCCTTCCACGGAGAACACACCGCCCCATGAAGATTCTCGTTCTCGGCGCCGGCGCCGACGTGCCCAACTCTGCGGTGACGGAAGCCCTGCTGGGCTTCAAGGCGGCCGGCGCGGATGTCGTGCTGCTCGACAGCAACCCGGCCACGCTGGCCACGGACCCCGACGTCGCGCACCGCACATACCTCGAGCCCGTCACGCTCGAAGCGGCGACGCGCATCGTGGCAATCGAGAAGCCAGACGCGGTGGTGGCGACGCTGGGCGGGCCGACCGCGCTCGCGTTGGGCGCGCAGCTTGGGGTGAAGGTGTTGGGTCTGACATCAGAAGGACTCGCGCACGCCGCGCAGCTGAACGCGAAGGTCTCGCTCGCGGCGCTGGCCGGGTGGCGCCAGGCCGAGCTGCTGGTGTTGGCAGATGCGAAGGGCACGGCAGAAGTTGCGGGCTCGGTCGAGCTGCTCGAGCCGATGGGAATTCACCCGCAGGACTCGCTGGCGATTACGCCGGCGCGCACGTTCGGCCCGGCGGTGCTGCAGCAGATGGAAGCGCTGGCGCTGTCGACGATCGCCGACGCGGCGGTGCAAGGGTTGAGCGCGGTGCGCCTCGCGGTCGAGCCGAACGGAAATCGCATCGCCCTGGTCGCGCTCGACGTGACGCTGCCGCTGCACACGTCGCTGGTGGGTCGCGCGTCGGGTCGCCCGCTGGCAGTCGAAGCGGCGAAGCTGCTGCTGGGTGAGCCGCTGAAGAAGCGCGGGCCGGTGAACGGGCGGTACGTGGCGGTGCGCGCTCCGCGGTTCGATGAAGCCCAGCGCTTCGCGGTCGCCCCTCTCGATGGCCGCGCCCGAAGCGTCGGCGAAGTGATGGCGGTCGGCACGCACCTGGGCGAAGCGCTGATGCGCGCGGAACATTCGCTGGAAGGCGCGGCATCGGGCGCGTGGCAGCAGGCACTGAATGGAGCCGACGCGGTGGGCTACGCGCCGTGGTTTGCGTCCGAGCTGAAGGTGCTGGCCGAGCAGGGCCTCAGGCTCGAGGCGTTCGCGTCGCTGGACGCGGTGACGGACGCCGCGTTGTGGATGGCGAAAACGCAGGGCTTCCCCGACGCGCTGCTCGCCAAGATGTGGAAGGCGACGGAAGCCGAGGTGCGGACGCTGCGTCACGCACGCGGGGTGCGGCCGACGTTGCGCGCGCAGGGTGATGTCTGGGCGTTGACGTACGACGGAGCAGCGGGCGCTGCGCCGCCGGCCGAGAAGACGGTGTTGATGCTCGGAGGTGGGCCGCGCCGCATCGGCCAGGGCGGCGAGCTCGACTGGAGCTGCGCCCATGCCTCGCGCGCGCTTCGCAGTTCGGGAATTCGCGTCGTGCTGCTCGACTGCACGCCGGCCGCGTCGCCTGCCGAGTTCGATCAAATTTGTGTCGGCGCCCTCGCCCGAGAAGAAGTGTTGGAGCTCTGCGCGCTGCTGAACCCCATCGGGGTCCTCGCGCAGTTCGGCGGGCAGGGCGCGTTGGGGCTCGCGGCCGAAGGGGTTCCGGTGCTGGGCACGGCGCCGGCGCAGCTGGGCCTCGCGTTGAATCGTTCGAAGTTCTTCGAGCTGCTGCAGTCGCTGGGGTTGCTGCATCCCGAGCGACGCAGCGCGGTCACGGCCGAAGCGGCGAAGCAGGTCGCCGCTGAGCTCGGGTACCCGCTGGTCGTCCGCAATGCCTCGGGCACGGCGCTGGTGCACCACGAGGGCGAGCTCGTGCCGGGCGACTTCGAGAAGTTCCTCGCTGAAACGACGGAGGCCGACGTCGAGCTGCTGCGCGACAAGACGGGCCGCGTGCTGGTGGTCGCCGTGCTCGAGCACGTCGAACAGGCGGGCATTCATTCGGGCGATGCGGCGGTGACGCTGCCTCCGCATTCGCTGTCGGCCGAGGTGGTCGAACGCCTGAAGGACGCGGCGACGTCGATTGCCGGTGCGCTGCAGGTCGTGGGGCTGCTGAACGTGCGGTTCGCGGTGCAGGGCAAGGCGGTCATCGTGCTCGAGGCGAACCCGCGCGTGGCGCGAACGGTACCTTTTGTGGCGAAAGCGACAGGGCTTCAGCTGGTCGAGCTCGCCGCGTCGCTGGCCCTGGGTGCGACGCTTCAAGAGCTGGGCGCCACCACAGAGCCGCGGCTCAACCACGTGGCGGTGAAGGAAGCCGTGTTTCCGTTTGCGCGGTTCCCCGAGGCCGACGTGTTGCTGGGGACGCAGATGAAGTCGACGGGCGAGGTGATGGGCCTGTCGGAATCGGTGGCGGTCGCGTTCGGCAAGAGCCAACTGGCCGCGGGCACAGCCCTGCCGCGAACGGGCAAGGTGTTCCTCTCGGTGCAGGACGACGACAAGCCGGCGGTGGTGGACCTCGGCAAGCGGCTCAAGGCGTTGGGCTTCACGCTGCTGACGACGCCGGGCACGCACGCGTACCTCGAAGGAAAGCGGGTCGAGACCCAGCGGGTCGCGAACGTCACGGCGTGTCCCCCCGAGGTCGCGCTGCTGATTACGACGGTGGCGAAGGACACGCAGGACGCGTCCAACATTCGTCGCGAAGCGGTGGCGCGGGGGGTGCCGTACTTCACGACGGTGGAAGCGGCCCGGCTCACGGTGGCGGCGCTCGAGGCGCAGGCAGCGGGAGAACGGCAATATCGCCCACTGCAGGATTGGCTCTCGAAGAGGTAGCTTCAGGGAACCGGGTCGAGCAGCGCGTCGAAGGCGTGAAAGCGCCGGGTGAGCGTGGCGGGCAACACGTGGTGCTCATCGCGATACAGCGCAGCGCCCCCTTCGTCTCTCGCGCACGTCTCGGCTTCGCACAGCGCGTCGAACGGGTCGATGACCGTGGCCGAGGCCGCCGCGCCCGCCGCGCGAATGATGCGGCGAACGGGCTCGACCCGCGCCTCGAGCGCTGCGCGCGGAAGCGGTGCATCATCGAACTGCAGACCGTCGAACCAGGTGCGGCGCACCATCCACACCGGGGCCAGCGCGGGGCTCGTCGGGATGCTGGTGACGAGGACGACGCGGCGGGTGCGCGCGACCTCGACGAGCCACGCGTTGAAGTCGGCGAACGCACCCTCGGTGAGTGGAATCGTTCTTCCGTCGACTTGAAACCGGGTGTTGTCGAAGTACAGCGACCAGTCGGCGGCGATGACGACCGTCTTGATGTTGTCGTCGGCGACGGCGTCCTTCATTCCCTTCACGGAACCGCGGCAGCCCTCGACTTCCATGAATGGAGGACAACCCGCCGTCGCGAACACCACGAAAGGCCGATACGGAGCCCGGGAAGCGCGCGCCTGAAGCGCGGCTCCGTACTGCGACATGTTGCTGTCACCGATGAACGCGACTTCAGGAACGCGCTCGTCCCCGGCGACGGAGTACCGGTAGTACGGCGCCTGCCAGGCCATCTTGAAGTCCCGGGGCGCCAGGTCTGCTCCCGCCGCGCGCTCGTACTGGGCGCTGCGTGCATTGGCCCAGCGCGTGGGAATTGCGCCCTGGAAAATCGAGAAGCCGACGACGAACAGCGCGGCGCTCGCGGCCAGCAGCGCACCGACTGGCACCACGCGGCGCACCCGCACAGGTTGCTCGGCAAACCGCCACGTCAACGCCGAGGCGACCAGGCTCACGAGCAACACCACCGCCGCCGCCTCGTTCGACAGCGCGCCATGGGTGGGCTTGATGCCGCTGGAAGTGAGCCGCGCGTAGACCGACAGCGGCCAGTGCCACAGGTACAGCGGGTAGCTGATCAACCCCAACGCCACCAGCGGCCGCGTCGACAACAGCCGGCCTGCGACCCCGGCCGGGCTCAAGATGAGCGCAGCGGCGCCGACCGTCGGCAGCAGGACGCCGAAGCCGGGAAAACCGGTCGAGCGGGTGATGACGAAGGCGACCGCGACCAGCGCGGCGCCGGCGAGGCCGATGACGTGGGTGACCCTTCCACGCAGAGAGACGAAGGTGATTGCGCCGCCCAGCGCGAGCTCCCACAGGCGGCCGTACGGCAGATGAAACGCCGCGTTCGGTTCATCGAGGGTCAGGTACAGGTTGGCGCTGAACGAGCAGGCGATGACGGCGAGAATCACGGCGCCCACGCCGCGGCGGCCGAGCCTGTTGCCGAGCCAGAGCAGCCACGGCCACACGAGGTAGAACTGTTCTTCGACCGCCAGCGACCAGAGGTGGTGCAGCGGTTTGCTCTGAGCGGGCGCCGCGAAGTAGCCACCCTCGCGCCAGAGCAGGACGTTCGACACGTACGCAAGGCCGCCCATCGTGTGCTCGCCCAGCTGCTTCCATTCGTGCGCGAGCAGCTGCCAGAAGCCGAGCGCGAGGGTCGCGGTGAGGACGACCAGCAACGAAGGGAAGAGCCGGCGGATGCGGCGCGCGTAGAAGTCGCGAATGCTCAACGCGCCTGCCGCCAGCGAGCTGCGCAGGTGTTGGGTGATGAGGAAGCCCGAGATGACGAAGAAGACGTCGACGCCGGTGAAGCCGCCGGGCAGCGCGTCGGGCCAGAGGTGGAAGACGACGACGGCGGCGATCGACACGCCGCGCAGCCCGTCGACGTGGGGCGCGTAACCGGCTGGACGCATCGCCCCACCGTATTCCATGGTACGCCGCTCACCCTCGCCCCAAATTTCCCCATGAAAAAACTCGCCCTCTTGGTCGTAGTGCTCAGCGGTTGCGCGTCGATGCAGCCGTTGCCTGAGACGCAGACGGAGTACGTGCCGACCGGGGAAATCAGCCTCGGTGCGATGGGCGCGTCGTTCGATGCGGTTCGCGTGCGGAAGCCGAACGCCAACCTGACCAAGCGTGCCGATGGCAGCTGGGGCGGGGTGCTTGGCGGTCAGGGCATCGACGTATCGGTGACGCCCAGGCGGGTGTCGGGGGTGAACCTGACGCTCGTGCTCGAAGAGGCGGGCAGCGAGACCACGCCGATGATCATCACCGGGCAGTGGCAGGGGAAAATCGTGCGTTTCGAGCTCGACAACGAGCGCGCGCTGATTCGTACCCCGGGTGTGAACGTAACGCTGGCCCGTTCGAGCCCGACGACTTTCGGCGCGAAAGGTGAGCTCGAGCTCAAGGGTGATGCGGCCCTGGCCGAGCCCCCGTGGCCGCAGTTTGCGCTGGCGATGCTCGCCGCGTTTGGAGCGAAATGATGACTGCACTCGCGCTGTGTCTGTTCCTCTCGCAGGTTCACATCGACGTCGATTTGCCGAACATCGTGTTCCCTGCGCCGCCGCGGCTGGTGGTGGTCGAGCCGGGAATCCAGGTGGTGGAAGACAATGACGACGAGGTCTTCTTCGTCGACAACTGGTACTGGCACCGCCGCGGAAATCGCTGGTACCGCACCCAGACACATTCGGGTGGCTGGGTGGTGGTCGAAGAGCGCCTGGTGCCGCGGCGGATCTACGGATTCGCTCCGGGGCACTACCGGCGCTGGCATGGCCGCGACACGGTCATCATCAATCCGCCTGGGCCGGGCAAAGTGAAAATCAAGAAAGAGAAGAAGCACCACTGAGCAGGCGCCCGCGCCCCTTCGAAGTCACGGTGAAGTGACGCACAGGGCGGCACGCTGATTTGCGGCCCACGCGAACGCGCTAAGCCGATGGGCATGCGTGGCGCTCTCATCCTCTGTCTCGTCTCGTCCACTGCGGTTGCGCAGGCAATCATCCTCGAGGGCGAGCTGCCCGCGACGGGCCCGGACTTCGTGCTGATTCCATTCGATGTTCCGGCGGGCACGGCGGAAATCGAGGTTCGCCACCCGCCGCAGCAGGCGGACAACATCCTCGACTACGGCCTGCGCGACCCTGAACGGTTTCGCGGCTGGGGCGGCGGCAACAAAGAGCCCGTCGTCATCGCCGCGAACGCTGCGTCGCGCAGCTACCTCACCGGCCCGCTGCCCGCCGGCAAGTGGAACGTCGTCATCGGGAAGGCAAAGGTGGCGACGTCGCCTGCGAAGTACCGCCTCGAGATCGACGTTCGAACGACGCAGACGTTGCCCGCGCAGCCGCAGCGCAAACCGTACGTCGCGGCCGCCGCGTTGAAGACGACTTCGCGTTGGTACGCGGGCGACTTTCACGTTCACTCGCGCGAGAGCGGCGACGCTTCACCGACCCTCGATGAAATCGCCACGTTCGCGCGCGGCCGCGGCCTGGATTTCGTCGAGCTCTCTGACCACAACACCGTCGCGCAGCTCGACTACCTCGTCGACGCGCAGAGCCGTTCGACCGACGTGCTCTTCATTCCAGGCGTCGAGTTCACCACCTACGCAGGCCACGCCAACGGCATCGGAGCGACGAAGTACGTCGATCACCTCTTCGGCGTCGACGGTCAGACCTTCGAGCTCGCTGCAAAGGCGTTCGCCGATCAGGGCGCGGTGCTCGCGATCAACCACCCGATGCTCGACCTCGGGCAGCAGTGCATCGGCTGCGCGTGGAAGCAGAAGGTGCCGAAGGAACAGCTGGGCGCGGTCGAAATCGGAACCGGCGGCTGGAACGTCACGGGCCTCTTGTTCACGCGCGAGGCGATTGCGTACTGGGCGAACCTGGTGAAGGCGGGGCTGCACGTCGCGGCGATTGGTGGCAGCGACGACCATTCGGCAGGGAAGGGGACGGCTGCGTTGGACAGCCCGATTGGGAATCCGACCACGATGGTGTTCGCGCACGAGCTGTCGGCGGCGGGAATCGTCGAAGGGGTGAAGCAGGGGCGAACGGTGGTGAAGCTGCAGGGCCCGATGGATCCGATGCTCGAGCTCACGGCCGGCACGGCGCGGTTGGGCGACACGGTGAAGGCGGACGCTGCGACGCTCACGGCGAAGGTGACCGGCGGCAGAGGCCAACAGCTCAAGTTGTTTCACAACGGCGGGGTCGAGAAGACCATCGACATCGATGCCGACGACTTCACCGCGACGCAGGCGCTGACGCTTCCCTCGGCCACCGATTGGTGGCGCGCCGAGGTGTGGGTCGACGGTCAGCCGCGCACGGTGACCAGCCACATCTGGCACGTGAAGGCCGATGCGAAGGCGGGGGGCTGCAGTGCGACCGCGCTCAGTCCACTGCTGCTGGCGCTGGTGTTGTGGGCGCGACGAGGATTTTCAGCCCGGCCGCCTTCTCTTTGAGCACGGGGTCGGCGGCGATGGCGGCCAGCGCGGCGTCGGGCGGTGGCTGCCGCCTGCGGGTGATGATGTCGACGCCTTCGGGCGTGGCGAGCGTGCTCGAGAAGTAGACGATGGCCCACTCACCCAGCGGGTCGACCGCCACGAGGTCCCACGCGCTGACGAACAACCCGAGCAGCCCGGTGCCGCGCCAGGTGAAGTGCGTCGGCGTCTCACGGTCTTGCTGGTCCACACCTTCGATGAACCCGGGCGCCCCGCCTTCGTCGAGGTAGCGGACGACGTCGGACAACCGCCCTTCGCCCATCGCGCCGTAGTTGAAGGTCGGGTTCGTCTTCTTTCCTTCCGTCCACATTGGGAAGTTGGTGGCGACGACGTGCCAGGTTCCGGCGAGCGCCCCCGCCTCGAGCGTGGCCGGCGTCGACGCGGTCTTGAGCGGGACGCTGGCGCAGCCGGTGAGAAGAAGCAGCAGCGGGACTCGCATCCCGCGCAGGGTAGCCGAGGCGCTAAGGTGGGCCGGTGTCGACTTTCGAAGAACGCGCAGCGGCGAGAAGAAACTGGCCGGTGGTGAAGGCGTCGCTCGAGACCGAAGACGACGCAGCGGTGCTCGACGGCAACGCGGCTTGGGACGCGGTGATGGAGCTCACCTGGCAGGCGTACTCGCTGGCGGGACTGATGACGGATCCGCTTCCCCGCTCGCAATGGCCCGCGAAGCTGTTTCGGCCGGGAGAAAAGAGGCCCGATTCGCATGGGCTCTGAGTGGGACCTGGCAGACGTGACTGCGCTCGAACGGTTGAAGAGATGAGGTCGCGCACGCTCTCGCACCTGCCGGGCCGGTGCCCGCGCTGCTGGATTCGGCACGAGTTCTGTTTGTGCGCCGACATTCCGCAGGTGGCGACGAAGACGCAGGTGGTGGTGGTGCGGCACTCGCGCGAGGCGGACAAGTCGACGGGCACCGCGCGGATGGCGGGGCTCGCGTTGCCAGGCAGCGTGTTGATCGACTTCGGTGAAGAGTCGGCCCCGGTCGACGCCGAGCTGCAGCCGTATGTCGAAGGCGCGTGGCTGCTGTTCCCGGCCGAAGAGGGCGCCGCCGTCGCATCCGGCCCGCCGCCCGCACGCCTCATCGTCATCGACGGCACGTGGCGGCAGTCGCGGCGGATGATGAAGAAGTTGCCGTGCCTCGCCCACGTTCCGCGCATGGCGCTGCCCGAGAAAGTGGCTGCTCCGCTGCGGCTGCGCGAGTCGACGTCGGCCGACAACCGGTCGACCCTCGAGGCGATCGCCGACGCGCTCACCGTTCTCGAAGGCGAGGCCGCGGGCGCTAAACTTCACGCGCTGCACACGTTGATGGTCGAACGCGTCTTTCGGGCGCGGGGGGTGTGGGACTTGAAGGCCGCCGGCCAATAACCGGCACCTGCGTGGGTGGGTGCTACCGTGTGCGCTCTCGTGAGCGACGACTTTGTCCAGACGGATGAGACGGGGCTCACCGGAGCGATTCGGCGCCCGCCCAGCCTCTTGCCGTGGATTCTCTTCGGCGTCACCGCGGGCGTGATGGCCGCGCTCAGCATCTTGCTGCTGCGCCAGGTGCAGGCCGAGAGTCAGCGCGCCGATGATCAAGCGCAGGCGCACGCGAACGAGATGGGGCGCGCCGAGAAAGCCGAGCTCGACCTCACGCAGATGCGGGTGAAGCTCGAGCCGCTGCAGAAGCAGGTGGAAGCGCTGACCTCCGAGCGCGACGAGCTCGCCGCCCGCGTGCGCGTCTTGACGCTGTCGGCGGTGAAAGAGCCCGAGAAGAAGGTCGAGCCCGCGAAGCCCCCTGAGAAGAAAGTCACCAAGAAGAAGCCCACCAAACGGAAGCGCCGCCGCTAAGGACACCGCATGTACCGACTGAACGACGCTTCGGCGCTTTGCTACCGCATCTACGACGTCGGTGAAGAGATTCACCTCGAGAAGGCGCGCGCCCTGGTCGCCACCGACACGACGCGCGTGCGGCTAGCGCGCGAAGGCAGCGAGTACCTGCAGCTGTCGAACGCGCCCCTGACGTTCGAGATTGGCCGCCGCCCGCTGTCGCTCAAAGGGGGCCCGTGCGAAGCGCAGGTGACGGTGCGCCTGTTCGACCATGGCGCGCTGTCGGTCATCATCACCCTCGCGATTCCGCCGGGCACGACGCTCGAGTCCCTCATTCCCCTTTCCGATGATTTGTCCGACAGCCCGGCGGTCGAATCGCTGGCAAAGGAAGTCGCCGAATCGGTGCGTTCGAAGATCGCGGCGTCGATCGTCGACGCGCACCTGTGGGACGAACGCGAGAGCTACACGGTGTTCCGCGTTCGCGAAATCGAAGGCAAGCCGACCGCGAAGCAACTGCTCGAAGCGCCCGAGCTGCCCCGCCTGATTCTCGGCGAGGCGCGCGAGACGCAGCTGTCGGAAGCCGAACGCCGCGACGTGCTGTCGCACTGCTTCAGCTACACCGAGCACGACCTCGCGGTGCTCGATTGGAACTGCGCGTTTCTCTACGAGCCGCCGCACTTCGCGTCGAACGACGTGGCCGACCTGCTGGAAATCGCCAACGCGCAGCTGCTCGAGTTTCGCTACTACGACGACGTGCTCGATCAAGAGCTCACGCGCATCTACGACGCGATCGACCAGAAGAAGCGGCTCGGTTCGCTGATCCGTTCGCCGTACAAAAAGCTGCTGCGCGACCTGATGCTGACGCTGATCGAGATGTCCGAGTTCATCGAGCGCGTCGACAACTCGCTGGTCATCGTCGCCGACGTCTACCTCGGCCGCGTCTACGAGGCGGCGGTGCGGCAGCTGCGAATCCCCCAGTGGCAGCTGCAGGTGTCGCGCAAGCAGAAGTTGCTGTCGCAGACGTACGAGCTGCTGAAAGGCGAGGTCGATACCAGCCGCGCGTTGACGCTCGAGGTGATGGTGGTGGTGCTGATTCTGATCGAGATCGTGGTGGCATTTACTGGCCTCGTGCCCCACTGAGTTAGAGTCCCGCGCGTTCCCAATGCTCGATGTCTCGCAACGCTTCGGCGACATCCTCGTGTCGATGGGCTTCATCACCCAGGCCCAGCTTCAAGAGGCGCTCGCCCTGCAACACCTCACGGGTCACCGCGTGGGCGAAGCGTTGTTGTCGCTGGGCTACCTGACGCGCGGCCAGCTGCAGCGCGGACTTTCGGCGGCGCTGTCATCCGGCACGCGCGTCCCTTTGGACCGCCCCCCGCTGGGCGAGATTCTGCTGGGCCTGCGCTACCTCGAAGAGCCGAAGCTGCAGGAAGCACTGGAAAGGCAGAAAAAAGTGGGCCGCAAGCTGGGCGAGGTGCTGGTCGAGCAGGGCATCGTTTCCGCGCAGCAGATTTCCGAAGCGCTGGGCCTGCAGCAGCGAATGGCCGCGCAGCCAGCCGAGGCCGAAGCCCTTGCGCAGGTCGGCAGCAACGGCGTGAAGGTGATGGTCGTCGACGACAGCATGCTCGCGTGCAACCTCGTTCAGCAGGGCCTGCAGATGCTCGGGTACGAAGTGCAGGCCTGGCAGGACCCTTTTCTCGCGCTCGAGGCGGTGAGCACGTTTTCACCCAGCATCGTGCTGACGGACCTCGAGATGCCGGGCCTCGATGGCGTCGAGCTGTGCCGGCGCATCAAGCAGGGCGCGTCGCAAGCCACGCCCGTGATGATTCTCACCGCCAACGACGCCGACGTGACGCGCGTGCACGGCCTTCGCGCGGGCGCCGACGACTACGTGCACAAAGGCATCTCGATGGACGAGCTCGCCGCGCGGATGGAGAACATTCTCAAGCGCACGAACGAGACCGATCGCATTCGCCGCCTGTTCGCGCGCTACACCTCGGACGCGGTGGTTGACGAGCTGCTGAAGTCGGGCGAGGTCGTGTTGTCCGGCGAGAAGCGCGATGTCACCGTGCTCTTCGCCGACATTCGAAACTTCACGTCCATCGCAGAGACGTACCCTCCGGATCAGGTGATGGGGCTGCTCAACGGCGTGTTGGGCCGGCTCACCGACGCAGTGCTCGCGCATGGCGGCACGCTGGACAAGTTTCTCGGCGACGGGGTGATGGCGCTGTTCGGCGCTCCGGTGGCCCATGACGACGACGCGGCCCGGGCGGTGCGAGCGGCGCTGCAGATGATGGAATCGGTGAAGGAACAGAACACCAGCGGCGAGCACGTTGCCCCACTCGAGCTGGGCATCGGCATCAACACCGGGCAGGTGGTGGCGGGCAGCGTGGGCAGCGCTCGCCGGTTGGAATACACGTGCATCGGCGACGCGGTGAACATCGCGGCCCGGCTGTGCAGCCTCGCTGGAGGAGGCGAGATTCTCGTCGGCGCTTCTACGGCCGAGAAGGCAGCGCGATCAGGTTGGACCAGTGAGCCCTTGCCGCCGGTGAAGCTCAAAGGCAAAGCGCAGGCCGTGCAGCTATATCGGGTCACCACCACCAGGAGCGCCGACTTCTTATGAAAGAAATTCCGTCGGGATATTCAGAAGACCAGCTCGTCACCAACCGCGCGGCAGTGCTGCTGTACGGCGCGTCGGAAGCCGACCGCCAGAAGTGGGCGCAGGAAGCCGCCGCCGCGTTCTCGGAAGAAGGCCCGCTGACTGAGCTGCGTGAGCCGGAAGAGAAGGTCGTCGCCGCCGCATTCGGCAAGAACAAGGGCGTCATCTACGTGCCCGACGCCGGCAAGCTTCCGTGGGATTCGCAGCGCGAGCTCGCCCGCCAGCTGCGCGAGAAAGAAGAACGGCCCAAGTGGGTGGTCGGCCTCGCGATGTCGCCGGAAGGCGCGATGGGCAAGGGACTTCTGCGAGATGACCTCGCCTATGCGCTGAAGCGTTCGCGCGTGGATTTGAACGATGCGATGGTGAAGCAGTCGGTCAAGAAGCGCCGTGCGAAAGCCGGAAAGAAGCGGTAAACCCGGCGGCATGTCCGACGCCCTCACCGACCGCCGTAAAGAGCTGGAAGAAGCCTTTTTCGCGAAGCAGAATCAGGAGCTCGTCGCGAAGCTGAAGGCCGAAAAGCAGAAGACGCTCGACAAAGAAGGCCTGCAAGAGCTCACCGGCATCAAGAACGACGAAATCCTCGAGAAGCTCATCGCGCTCAAGATGAACCGCGAGACGATTTCGGCCCTGTCGCTGTTTCCCCTGATTCAGGTTGCGTGGGCCGATGGCGCCGTCGACAGCAAAGAGCAGGAAGCGGTGCTGGCGGCCGCGGCCGCTTCGGGCGTGTTGAAGGGAAGCAGCGCACACACGCTGCTCGAAGGCTGGCTGAAGCTGAAACCGCCCGCCGCGCTGGAAAGTGCGTGGGCGAATTACGTCAAGGCGTTGGTCGAAGGGATGACCGCGGAAGACAAAGCGCTGCTCAAGAACGAGCTCCTCGGCAAGGCCCGCAGTGTGGCGGAAGCGTCGGGTGGCATCCTCGGCATGGGGAGTAAGATCTCGAAGTCCGAGACCGATGCACTCAAGAAGCTCGAAGTCGCCTTCGGCTGATTCCGTTGCCGCTGAACGTTGCCGGTGGCACGCGGGCTGCGATCTAGAATCTGAA
>JAYUXE010000143.1:0-5901 GCA_043753165.1 Archangiaceae bacterium
TAGCCGGCGACCATGATGATGTCGTGCAGCATCGCCAGCAGCGCGCCAGGGCCGAACTTCAGGTCGAAGCGGAAGGCGACGTAGATCAGAATCGCGAACATCGCGTACAGCAGCGCCATGATTCCCTTGTTGCGCAGCTGCTTGCCGACCGCGGGGCCGACGTAGTCGACGCGCCGAACCTCGTACTTCTTCCCGTCGAGGCCCGCCGTCAGCGCCGTCTTCACCTTGTCCGCCATGCCGGCCGACACGACCTGGTAGTCGAACTGGCCGTTTTCCTGGCCGAGGTACCGCACTTCCTTCGTGCCCAGGCCCGTCGCCTCGATCGCGTCCTTGATCTTCTGCTTGTCGAGCTCCGTCTTGCTGCGGAAATTCAGGAACCCGTTGTCGAGGTCCGGCTTGCGCATCTCGGTGATTTCCCCGACGCCCCGAATTGCCGTCTCGGCCGTCTGCGCCGCTTCCGCGGTCAGCTGCGTCACTCCGCCCATGCGAAGCAGAAACGAGTTCTCGCTGGCCGAGCCAATCGCCTGAACCTGCGGATCCGGCAACCCGCCTTTGTGCGCCACCTGCCGCACCTCAGCCGCGCTGATGTTGTCGGCAAACTTCACCTCGACCAGCGTTCCACCCGCGAAGTCGACGCCGAAGTTGAACCCGAAGATCGCGATGCCCACGATGATCGCGATGTTGATCACCGACGAAATGAACAGCGCCACGCGCCGCTTGCCGATGAAGTCGATGTGCGTCTTGTTCTTGATGATTTGCATTTGGGTTCGCGTCCTTTAGACCGACACCGACGTGGCGTTGCGGCCGTGCACGATCCAGGTCGTGATCGTCCGGGTCACCACAATCGAAGTGAACAGCGAGGCGATGATGCCGATGATCAGCGCCGTCGCGAAGCCCTGCACCGGCCCCGTGCCGGTGAAAGCGAGAATGAAGCCTGCGATCAGCGTCGTCACGTGCGCGTCGAAGATCGTCCAGAATGCGCGGTCGTAACCCTGATCCACCGCTGCACGGGCCGACTTGCCCGCCGCCAGCTCTTCGCGAATGCGCTCGTTGATGAGCACGTTCGCATCGACTGCGATTCCCAGGGTGAGCACGAAGCCCGCGATGCCGGGCAACGTCAGCGTCGCTCCGAAGAACGCCAGCCCCGCGAGAATCAGCCCGCCGTTGAGAATCAGCGCCACGTCGGCCACGAGGCCCGCGACCCGGTAGTAGATGGCCATGAAGAGCACCACCAGCAGCAGGCCGACGACCGCCGCCAATGCGCCCTTCCTGATCAGCTCGTCACCCAGCGACGCGCCCACCTGGCGAATTTCGCCGACCGCGACCGGCGCAGGCAGCGCGCCCGCCTTCAGCACCAGCGCCGTCATCTGCGCTTCCTTCAAGCGCTCGTCCAGGCTGCCCTTGCGGCCCAGCGTGATGCGGCCCGAGCCACCGGAGATCTTGTCCTGAATCGTCGGCGCCATCACCACGTTGTCGTCAAGCACGATCGCCATTCGCTTGCCGACGTTCTTGCTGGTGAGGTTCTCGAGGTCACGCGCACCCTGCGCATCGAACTGAAAGTTCACTTCGGCGCTGTTGTCCGTCTGGCTCTGGCGCGCTTCCGCGTTGGTCAGCGAATCGCCCGTGAGCGGAATGTCCTTCTCGACCAGCATCGTCGTGTACTTCTCGCACGCCTTTTTCTTCGACGCGCTCTCGACGCAATGCAGAAGGATCTGCTTGTTAGGCGGCACCTTGTCCTTCAGGTACTCGAGCAGCACCTCGCGGTTCGTGCCCTCGAACTGGGGAAACCCTTCGTCGCTCTTGGTCACCAGCGTGATCCCGCTCGCAGCGTCCGGAGGCGTCTTCTCGTTCATCTCCTGAAACGCATTGCTCGGGTCCAGCAGCCGGAACTCGAGCTGCGCGGTGGTGCCGATCAGCTCTTTGGCCTGCTCGGGGTCCTGCTGGCCCGGCAGTGAAATCTGAATCGAGTCGCTGCCGACCTTGCGCACGTCGACTTCCGCCACGCCCCACTTGTCGATGCGGCGGCGAATGACGAGCATCGCCTGGCTCACCGACTCTTCCTCGAAGAACTGAACCTGGTTGTCTCGCAGATGCAGCCGCAGGTTTCCGCCATCGCGCGAGACCCGGCTAAAGTCTTCGAACGTCGCCAGCACTTCCTTCTCGATCGCGTCCATCGTCGCGGGATCCGTCGCCGCGAGGTTCAGCTCGAGCTTCTCGGGGTCCGAGGTCACTTTCACTTCGCCCAGCTTCTTCTCTTTCACCCAGTTCGCGATCTGCACGCCGCGCCGTTCATTGCGCTTGATGAGCGCCGTCTTGGTGTCGACGCGCATCACCATGTGGATGCCGCCCTGAAGGTCGAGTCCCAGCGACAGTCGGTGCTTCCCCGCCGGAGCAAACCCCGGCATGCGCTCGTCGAGCACCGCGAAGTTGTTGCGATCCTTCCGGTCGACGACGAACAGCGAGTAGTACGTCGGAATCAGGTACCAGGCCGAGCCCAACGCGACGAAGAGAATGACTGCGACGCGCGTCCACCAGTTGCGATCCATCACTTCACCTCTTCTTTTTTGGCTTCGTCCTTGACCGGCTCGTCACCGACGGTGACCTTGCCCTGAATCGCGGACTTCAGGATTCGCAGCTTCACGCCCGACGACACCTCGAGCGTGACCGTCTTGTCCGTTACCACCGCGATCTTCCCCAGAATGCCGCCCGAGGTGACCACGTCGTCGCCCTTCTTCAGGCCCGAGATGAGGTTCTGCTGTTCCTTCACCTGCTTCTGCTGCGGGCGAATCAGCACGAAGTACATGATCGCGGCGAGGCCGGCGAAGAAGAGCAGGTTGGTGGTACCGCCACCCATGGCCTGTGCGAGTACGAGAAACGAGTGAACCACGTTGGATTTCCTGCCTTTAGATGGGTGGCCGGCTAAGGCTGCAAAGGGGCGCCGCATAGCAGGCGGGGGTGGGCCCTGCAAGCCAACTGGTCTTCTCTTCCCGAGAGGTTGTGGTACACGCCGCGGCCATGAAACGCGCCCTGGTCACGATCGCTGTCTTCCTGCTCGCCGGTTGCGGCCACCTCGGCGCCGTCGGAGCCGCCTGCACCACCGCCACCGACTGCGACCTGGGTCTCAGCTGCAACACCGCTGTCTCCGGCGGCCTCTGCACCCACGGCTGCAGCTTCGCGGGCGCCGAGCTTTCTGAGTGCCCCGCCAACAGCGTCTGCACGTCCATCGAGGCCCGCACGCTGGCGTGCGCCCCGAAGTGCACCACCGATGCCGACTGCCGCGAGAAGTTCAAGTGCGCCGGCAACACCGGCACCACGGTCAAGTCGTGCCGGCCCGCTGCGCCTTGAGAAAGTCGCCGTAACGATCCTGCTCGATCGCCTCACGCACCTGCCGCATCAGCTCCAGGTAGAAGTGGAGGTTGTGAAGCGTGTTGAGCCGCATCGCGACCAGCTCTTCCGACACGTACAGGTGCCGCAGGTACGCGCGTGAGAACGTGCGGCACGTGTAGCAACTGCACGCGGGATCCAGCGGCCCATTGTCCTGCGCGTGCTTCGCGTTCTTGATGATGACCTTGCCCTGCGACGTGAACAGCAGCCCGTTGCGGCCACTGCGCGTCGGCATCACGCAGTCGAACATGTCGATGCCCGCGCCCACGCACGTCACCAGGTCCAGCGGAGTGCCGACGCCCATCAGGTACCGCGGCTTGTCCTTCGGCAGCAGCGGCGCCGAGAACGCCACGCCCGCATGCATCGCCTCGGGCGCCTCGCCGACGCTGTAACCGCCCAGCGCGTACCCCGGCAGATCCACCGCGCACACTTCTTCCGCGTGACGCCGCCGCAGGTCTTCGTGCATCCCACCCTGAACGATGCCGAACAGCGAGGTGCGCTGCCGGCTCCACGCCTTTGCGCAGCGATGAAGCCAGCGCGTCGTCCGCGCCAGCGACTCTTCGAGCAGCGGCTTTTCCATCGTCGACGGCGGACACTCGTCGAACGCCATCATGATGTCGGGGCCCAGCACTTCCTGAATCTGAATCGAACGCTCGGGGCTCAACATGATCTTCGCGCCGTCGAGGTGCGACGCAAACGCGGCGCCTTCCTCGGTGATCTTCCGCCGCTCGGCCAGGCTGAACACCTGGTAGCCGCCCGAGTCCGTCAGCATCGGCTTGTCCCACGAGATGAACCGGTGCAGTCCACCCTGCCCCGCGATGAGGCTTTCGCCCGGCCGCAACATCAGGTGGTACGTGTTCCCGAGGATGATCTGCGCCTTCAGCGTCAGCAGATCATCCGGAGCGATCGCCTTCACGCTGCCCGCCGTGCCCACCGGCATGAAGATCGGCGTCTCGATCGTGCCGTGCGGCGTGTGGAGCCGCCCGCGCCGGGCGCCCGTCTGCGCGTCCAGATGCAACAGCTCGAACCGAACCAGCGACGCAGCGACCCGCTGGTCTCCGCGCAGCTCTGGCGCCCGAAGACTCATCGTCCTTCACCATCGATGAACATCGCGTCTCCATAACTGAAGAACCGGTACTGCCGCGCCACCGCTTCCCTGTACGCATTCAACGTCGCGTCTTTTCCCGCGAACGCGCTCACCAGCATCAGCAGCGTCGACTTCGGCAGATGGAAGTTCGTCACCAACGCGTCGACCACCTGGAACGTAAAGCCCGGCAGGATGAAGAGCCCCGTGTCGAGCTCGCCCGCTTCGCCGCCCAGCGATTCCAGCGTCCGCACCACTGTCGTCCCCACCGCCACCACCCGCTTCGCTTTCGCGATCGCCTCGGCCGTGGCCACCGGAATCCGGCAACGTTCCGCGTGCATCTTGTGCGCGGCCACCGAGCCTTCGCGCACCGGCAGAAACGTGCCCGGCCCCACGTCCAGCGTCACGAACGCGGTCTTGATGCCGCGCGCCTTCAGCGCTTCGAAGACATTTTCGGTGAAGTGCAGCCCCGCCGTCGGCGCCGCCACCGAGCCCTTCGCCTTCGAGTACACCGTCTGGTAGCGCTCGTCGTCCGCCGCGTCCGGGGTCCGCGCGATGTACGGCGGCAACGGCAACTTCCCCGCCTTTTCGATTGCCGCCGCCAGCGTCGCCAGCGGTGATGTGAACCGCACCACGTACTCGCCGTTTCCCGACGACTCGACCACTTCCGCCATCAGGCCCGCTTCGAGCTCGACCTGCGTGCCGGCTTTGAGGCCCTTGCTCGCCTGCCCCAGACACAACCACTCGACCTGATGGTCGGCTTCCAGCTGCACGTCCGTGCGCAGCAGCTGCGCCGCGGGCCGAACCAACAGCAGTTCCACCCTGCCGCCCGTGCCCACCTTCTTTCCCAGCAGCCGCGCCGGAATCACGCGCGCATCGTTGAACACCAGCAGGTCGCCTTCTCGCAGCAGCGATGGCAGCTCGACGAAGCGGCGGTGATCGATGGTCCCGGTCTTCCGGTTCAGCATCAGCAGGCGCGAGGCGTCTCGTTCAGGCAGCGGGGCCTGCGCGATCAATGAGTCGGGCAGCGTGAAATCGAAGTCTGAGGTGTGCACCCTTCGAGGGTTAGTACAAAACCTGCAGCTCGGTGCCCGGGTAGTAGTGGGCGAGAATCTCTCTGTAGTCGGCACCCCGGTCAGCGAGCACCTTTGCTCCCCACTGGCACAGCCCCGCGCCATGCCCGAAGCCCGAGCCGTGAATCGTCCAGCCCTTCGACGACGGCTCGACCTCGAACTGCAGGCTCTTCAGCTTCATGTACCCAAGGCGTTCGCGAAACGTCACCGCGTCCATGCTGCGATTCGCACCGAGCTGCACCCGCTTCGCCCGCCCCGTCGGCGTCCGCCCGTCGATCTTCATCCCTGCCGGCTTGCTGCCCAGCGCCGCCTTCAAGTCCTCGTTGCTGAACGCCGTCGTCCATTGGCTCGTCGGCAGCT
>JAYUXE010000144.1:0-2457 GCA_043753165.1 Archangiaceae bacterium
GACGTGCTGAAGAAGCAGGACAACACGGTGCTCTTCGTCACCCACGACATCAGCGAGGCGGTCTTTCTCGCCGACACCATCTTCGTGCTCAGCCACCGCCCCGCGCGCGTGCTCGAGCGCCTCGAGGTGCCGTACTTCGAGTCGCGCGACCCGAGCATCCGCAACAGCACCGAGTTCAAGCGGCTCGAGAGCCACGTGCTCGACCTGCTGCACAAGCTTCAGGTGAAGGGCAACGTGCGGGTGGGGCTGTAGCCGATGGCCTTCGGTGACCGCCCGAACTACCTCAAGGCGGCGTTCGCGAACGTCTACAACTTGAGCCTGCTGGGAGGAGCGATGGTCGCCTCTGCCATGACGGGCGACTGGATGATCGGCGCAGCGGCCGTGGGGGCCGAAGCGATCTGGTTGATCCTCGGGCCCGACTTCAAGCTCTTCAAGCGCGCCGTCGACAACGCCGAACGGGCCGAGAAGGAAAAGGCCGACCGCGCGCGCGTGGCGAAGCTGATGGAAGCGTTGCCCGAGCGCGAATGGCAGCGGGCGCACGCCCTGGACGAGCTGAAGCGCGAGATCGAGCGCGACATGCAGACCAACCCGAGCTTCCAGGCGATTCTGCTGCAGAGCGAGCTCGACAAGCTCTCTCAGCTTCACCAGAGCTTCGTGCAGCTGGCGTCGGCGTGCACCCGCGCCGAGTCGTACCTGATGGCGGTGGATCTGAAGGATCTGCAGCGCCAGATGCAGGCCCAGAAGAGCGTCGAAGAAAAGATGCTCGACCCGGCGGTGCGGGAGATCGCGCGGAAGAACCAGCACGTGCTCGAGAAGCGGCTCGAGACGATCGAAGAGATTCAGAAGTTCCTCGCGCGCGCGCGCGGCCAGATGAACCTCATCGAGAACACCGTGCGCCTCTTGCGCGACCAGGTGCTCACGATGACCAGCCCCGATCAGCTCGGCGAACAGCTGGACGATTTGCTCACCGGCGTCTCGGCGATTCAGCAGTCGGCAAAGGACAACGAGATCTTCACGATGGACCCCATCGCGCCCATCGGCGACGCGGCGACCAACGCTGCGTCGCAGAAGATTCGAAGCTAGACGACGGTGAGCAGCACGAAGGCGACGCTGAACCGCGCGCTCTCGGGCACGAACAGCAGCACCTTCTGCCCGGACTTCAAGCGGCCCTGCTTGCTCAACGCTTCCAGCGACAGAAACACGGAAGCCGAGCCGGTGTTGCCCTGCTCGCTCAAGGTGGTGAACACCTTCTCTTCAGGCAGCGGCAGGCCCGCTTCCACGAGCCGCTCGAGCACTTCAGACCGGAAGAATTCCGAGCTGTGGTGGCTGATGAGCCATGCCAGGTCTTCCGATTTTATCGGGTGCTTCTTCAGCACCGCGGCGAGCCCCTTCTGCATCAGCGGCCCGATGTGCTCGGCCAGCTGTCGCGCGTCCTGACCCATGTTGAAGAAGCCTCCGCGCAACCATTCGCGCGGGTCTTCGACTTCCTTCCAGCTGATGAGCTTGCCGTCGCGCTTCTGGGCCAGGTGGTACATGCACGGGTCGGTTTCGCCCGCGAAGCTCAGGGACTCGACCCACTCGATGCGCATCGGCGCCATCGTGCCGCGCTGAACGGGCTCGGCCTCGAGCAGGATGGCGGCCGCCCCGTCTGACAGCATCCAACGCAGGAAGTCGTGCTCGAAGGCGAGCGTGGGGTTCTTCTCGAGGGCGGCGACGCGTTCGGCGATCTCGGGCTCGAAGTGCCGCGCGCGCATGAGGGGGCTGATCAGCTCGGACGCGGTGACGACCGCGCGCTTTTGATCGCCCGACGACACCGCCAGCATCGCGTACTTCAGCGCCGCCGCTCCGGTGCAGCAGGCGCCCGACATCGACACCACCTCACACGGGCCTGCCTTGAGCTCGCCGTGCACCATCGAGCCGTGGCTGGGAATCTGCTGGTCGGCCGACGCCGTGCCACACGCGAGCAGGCCCAGGTCGGGCAAGAGGCTCAAGCCCGTCTGCTTCTCGACCTGGCGCACCGCTTCGGCCGACAGCTGCGCATTGCTGTGCGTCTGCAGCCCGGTGCCCGGGTCGATGGCGTAGTGCCGGGCCTTGATGCCGTTGGCCTCGAGCACCCGGCGGCGCGTGCGCGACGCGTGGTTGCCCACCTGCCCCAGCACCTTCTCAACCTCGTCGTTCGCCACCGCGCCGTTGGGCAGGAAGCTCGCAATCTGGGTGATGTACGCCTTCACGGCCCTTGTCCTCCGCTCGGGGCGAGGAGCCTCGAACACCGGGCCTCGAACCAGCCCTTGAAGCCCACCCGTACCACGATCGCTGTGAGCACAAGAATCGGAAGCAGGGTCGCCACCGACAGGCACAGCCACGTCAGGAACATCACCTCGATCGGCAGCCGCAGCCCCGTCGACACCCGCCCGCCCGCGCGAATGAGGCGCGCCCAAGCGGCAAAGACGTAACCGG
>JAYUXE010000145.1:0-2456 GCA_043753165.1 Archangiaceae bacterium
TTCGCGACGTACCGCTTCTCGAGCCGCGAGGACGGCGAGGTGGCGTGGGCGACGAAGCGTTCGTCGTTGGTGAACAGCAGCAGGCCCGTGGTGTCGCGATCGAGCCGGCCGACGGCGTGCCAGCCGTAGTTCTGCAGCTCGGGCGGAAGCACCTGGCCCAGCCGCTGGAAGACGGTGCCGACCTTCTTCGGGTCATGGTCGGACGTGACGACGCCCGCGGGCTTGTGGAACATCACCACCTTCGTCGACGCGTTCGCTTCGATGTCGTGGCCGTCGAGGCTCAAGCGGCTGTCAGACTTCACCGGAGTGAAGGGCTCGGTGACGCGCTTGCCGTCGACGCGCACGCGGCCCTCGGCGATGGCCGCTTCGGCTTCTTTCAGGGGCAGGGCGCCAGACCGGGCGAGCGCGCGTGAGAGCCAGTCGGGCTTGGTCGCCGCGGGGGGCGGCTCGTTGCGGGTGCGCGCGGCCTGCAGCCAGCGCGGTGTCTTGGGTCGTCGAGTCAGAACGATGCTCATACAGCGAGGATCGATTCGTTGAGAAGTCACAGGGCGTGGGCTAGACGACACGCGCCATGGAATTCCGAATTGCCGCCGATGAGTTGAAGAAGGCGCTCCACCGGGCGCAGGGAATCGTCGAGCGCAAGTCGACGATGCCCATCCTGTCCAACGTGCTCGTCAACGCGACGAAGACCGGTGTGACGGTGACCGCGTTCGACCTCGACATCGGCATCGTCAGCGAGCATCCGGCCGAGGTCATCAAGCCCGGCGCCGTGACACTGTCGGCCAAGTACGTGTTCGACATCGTGCAGAACCTGCCCGAGGCGCAGCTGACGGTGAAGAAGCTGCCCAACAACTACGCCGAAATCACCTCGGGCCCCGCGCACTACAAAATCGTCGGCATGGCGCCGGAAGAATTTCCGAAGCTGCCGAAGGAAGAGAACGCGCCGCTGGTGAAGATTGGCGGGGCGACGCTGCTCGAGATGATCAAGAAGACGTCTTTCGCGATTTCGACCGACGAGACCCGCTACATCCTCAACGGCGTCTTCTTCGAGCCGCGCGAAGACGGCAAGGTGCGCATGGTCGCCACCGACGGCCACCGCCTCTCGTTGATCGAACGCGAGCTCACCGGCGACTTCAAGTTGAAGAGCGGCGTCATCATTCCGCGCAAGGGCCTGTTCGAGCTCAAGCGCCTGCTGGAAGAAGCGCCCGACGCCGACTGCCAGCTGGGCTTTGCGGAAAACTCGGCGCTGTTCAAGAAGACCGGCCTGTCGATGGTGATGCGGCTCATCGACGGCCAGTTCCCCGAGTACCAGCGCGTGATTCCGAAGGAAGGCGAGAAGCAGCTGCTCGTCCCCCGCGCGCGGCTGTACGAAGGCTTGAAGCGCATCTCGCTGCTGTCGGCCGACAAGTCGAACGCGGTGAAGCTGTCGCTGGGCGAAAACCAGCTGCGCATCACCGCGAACAACCCGGACCTCGGCGAAGCGAAGGACGACATCGACGTCGCCTACCGCGGCGGAGCGCTGACCATCGGCTTCAATGCCCGCTACCTGCTCGACGTGCTGAGCGTGATGGACGGCGACGAGATTGCGCTCGAGCTCGGTGACGAGCACAGCCCCGGCGTCGTGCATGCCCCCGGTGACAAGTCGTACACCGCGGTCGTCATGCCGATGCGCGTCTGACGGTTCACGAAAGCTTCGTCTTCATCGCTTCGACCAGCGCGACCAGCGTCGCGGCTTCTTCGCCGTTCGAGACGACGGCGTGGGGCAGGGTGGCCACCGCGCGGTAGACGGGCGTCTTGTGCGGCGGCTGGATGACGCGAAGGAAGAGGCGCAGGTTGTCTTGAAGCTTCTGGTGGTCGGGGTCGGACGCGGCGTCTCCCGCGCGCTGGGCCCTTTCTCGAAGCTTCTTCCACCACGCGTCAGTGCGCGATTTCACCGGCGGCACAGCGGACAGCTCTACTGCGAGCTCGATGAGCCCCGCGCGCGCGTCTGTCAGAGAGGACGAGGACGGCAGCCGGACCTGGGCGTTCGCCTCGCGCTGAATCAGCCAACGCAGCACTTCGAACCGTTCGCCTTCCGCGCACGCGACCGGAGCGGCCAGCCGCTGTCCCAATTCCTCCAACCGTCCTTCGGCAAAGTGGCTCCAGAACTCGGCGGCCAGCACGCGCTCGGCTCCATTCAGCGCCGCCCGCATCGGCATGTTGCTCGCGCGCCGGCGAAGAAAGGCAGTCAACGTGCCCGCGGAGTCGACCCTTTCCACGCGCGCCCACAACGCTGTCAGCGCAGCCCTGCCTTCCGGCCACGCCAGCGCCAACGTGTCGAGCTCTTGAAGCGAGAACGGCACTTTCGCCGACGGTTGCATCGGGCGCTTGAACAGCGACTCGAGCAGCGCGGCGAAATCCGAGGCGCGCTTCACGTCGGGGTGGGTCAGCGGCAACACCTGCTGCGCCGTCTTCCA
>JAYUXE010000146.1:0-2456 GCA_043753165.1 Archangiaceae bacterium
CTCGTGTACCTCATCGTTCCTATGCCGCTCGGAGCCGCGCTGCTCGGCGGTGCCGGCTTCGCGCTCTGCCTGTTGGGTTCATTGCTCGAAGACCGGAAGGCCTGGCACCACGCGGGGTGGATCCTCTCGGTCGTCGCGCTCGCCGGCGGTAACGATCTGCACCGCCCCGAGACGGCGATCGCCTGGGGCTTCGCGGCGGCGTGCGCCGTGGTGGTGGCGCGGCGCAATCCGGCCTTCGAGTGGGTTCGTTGGCTCGGCCTCGCCGCGGGCGCCCACGTCGGCCTCTTCTACGCGGGTCTCGCGCTCGCGACGGGCGCTCCGCGAGAGCTGATTCTTCCGTGGGTCGCGACGTCGTCGTTCGCCCTCGCGGCGGCAGGCATCTGGATGGCGAAGCGCACCGGCCGTTCGGCCCAACGCTTCGCTTCGTCGTTCGCGTTGCTGGGCCTGGGCATCGTCGAGCTCGCCGCGGGCCTGGTGCTGCTCGAGGTTCCGCACGCCCGTGAAGCCGCCGTCGCGCTGTTCGGAATCGTGCTCGCGCTGTGGGCGTTGGCGGGCCGCATCTACGAAGACGACGACCGCGTGTCGGCCGTCTTCTTCGGGCTGCTCATCCCAGTGGCCTTCGTCACCCTTCGCCGGCTGGGCTTTGGCGCAGGGCCGGACACGGTCGAGACGTTGGCGGCGCTCGTCGCCGGTGCAGGCGTCGGAGCGCTGGCCCGTCAGCTGAAACCGAAGACCTCGAGCGTCGCGACCTCGTTCGCGTTCTGGTGGCCGTTGATGGGGCTGGCGGCGGCCCCGTGGGAAACGCCGTGGACGTTGTGTCTGTTGTTGCTCGCGCAGTCGGCGCATTTCGCGGTGGTGGCGCGCACGGGAGCAATGCGGCGGCGGGCGTCGCTTCTCTCGACGGTCGCCTTCAACGGCGCGATGGCGACCGCGTTCGTCGCTTCGAACGCGCACAGCGCCGAGTACCTGCTCATTCCGTTCGGCCTCTCGCTGCTGGTGCTCCTGAAGGTCTTCGAGTCGGACCTCGGCGAGGGAACGCGGGTGAAGCTGCGGACTGCGGCAGTCACCATCGTCTACGGCGCCGCTGCGTTCCGCCCGCTCACCTTCGACTCGACGGGCGCGCTGTGGCTCTGCGTCGGCCTCTGCGTCCTCGGTGTTGCGCTGGGCGTGCTGCTGCGCGTCCGAAGCTACGTGTACCTGGGCACCGCGTTTCTGGTGACGTCGATCGCGGCCAACCTCATCCGGTACGGCGTGCGCGAGCCGCGAATCGGGGCCCTGTTTCTTTCGGGGCTCGGCCTGGCGGTGGTCGGCTTCATGGTCCTCGTCACCACGCGGCGCAGCGAGCTCGTCGGGCGGTACCAGCAGGCGCGGTCGATGCTCCAGGGCTGGGAAGGCTGAGCGCCGGGGGCCGCTTCAAAGGCATTCGATCGAATTCGATCGAAGATTCTCGACGCACTGCGGCACGAACTTCGACGACCCCCGCGCCCGCCGCGACGCACCGCATTAAAATCTTCGATCGAATTCGATCGAAGGCTCAAAAGGTCGTGCCGGCGGGGGGTTGGCTCGTTCGAATCAGGGGCAGATTGACGCAGCGGGCCAGGCGGAACAGGTGCCGGCGACGCAGGTCGAGTCGACGCAGGCCGATGACGCGAGCTGTCTAAAGCAGGAGGCGCCGGCGGGCTGGCCGACCGGCAGACACCGATACCCGCCATCGCCCAGGTCGCCGCACGTCGACTGGCCGCGGCAACTTGCGCCGGCGTCGCACACCTCGTTCGCAGCGGGACCCCTGGGGCAGTACCCGGGAAAGGAACAAAGCGTCGCCGCCTCGGCGCATCGCTGCGTCGCCGGGTGGCACATCGCGAGGTACGGGCATCTTGGGTCCCAGACGTCGAGCCCCGCCAGCTGACAGCCCGCATCGAACGCGACCCGCCGCACGCAGACCGCAGCGGCCGCCCGCAGGTCGCACGCCAGCCCCCACGCGCACTGCGCCGTCTCGGTGCACGGCTTCCCTTCTTGAACGGTGAACGCCGGAACCCGCGCGCACTTGCCACCGAGGCACACGTTGCCGAACGCAACGCACGCTTCCTGTGAGTCGCAGGCTTCGCCCACCGGCTCGGGCACCTTGCACAGGCCGCGGGCCACGTCGCAGTACTGGCCCACCGCGCACCCCGCGCTCGACTGACAGGTGCCGCCCGTCTGACTCGACGCGCAGACCAGCCCCTTGCCCACCTTGAACAAACAGCGCCCCGACAAACAGACCTCGTCCTTCGCGTCGCACTTCTCGCCCGCGGCGAGCTTCGCGATGCACTGCACGCCGCCGTCGCCAGCGGCCGCGCACATGTTCAACGCGCCGCACGGATGAAACGCATCACACGGGTCGCCGAGCGTGGCGGGCGGCGAGCACACGCCACACGTTCCGCCGTCGCTCGCGCAGACGCCCGCGAGGCACTCGCGCG
>JAYUXE010000147.1:0-2455 GCA_043753165.1 Archangiaceae bacterium
GTGAACGAACGCACGCGCGAGCTGTCGAACGTGAACGCGGCGCTGCGCAAAGAGATGACGGAACGCGAACGCATGGAGCTCGAGCTCGTTCGCGCCCAGAAGCTCGAGGCCCTGGGCCAGCTGGTCGCCGGCATCGCCCACGAAATCAACAACCCGCTGGGCTTCATGCTCGCGAACCTCGACTTCATCGAAGGCGAGCTGCAACGGCCAGCCACCGAGCTGGGTGAGAGCCTCAAGGAAATCAGCGACGTCCTCAAAGAAACGACGGGCGGCGCGAAACGCATCCGCCACATCGTCGCCGACCTGAAGACCTTCTGCCGCACCGACGAGAGCGCGCCCGAAGGCCACGACCTGAAGCAGGTGCTCGAGTCGTCGCTGAACATGACGCGCGGCGACCTCGACAAGGTATGCACCATCGTTCGCGACTACGAGCCCGTGCCGCAGGTGCTCGTCAACGGCAGCCGCCTCGGCCAGGTGTTCTTGAACCTCATCATCAACAGCGCGCAGGCAATGTCGCCGAAGGACCGCACGACCAACACGCTCACCCTGCGCACGCGGCACGTCGGTGACCAGGTGCACATCGAGATCAGCGACACGGGCTACGGCATCTCTGCAGAGAACCTTGAAAAGGTGTTCAACCCGTTCTTCACCACCAAGCCCGTGGGGCAGGGCACGGGGCTCGGCCTGTCGATTTGCCATGGCATCGTCGAGGCCTTTGGCGGCAGCATCGGGGTCGAGTCGACCGTGGGCAAGGGCACCACGATGCGCGTTCGGCTGAAGGTCGCGCCGCCTGCGCCGTCCTGATTTCGGGCGTTTGCCTGTCGCCATTCAGAGCAGTTTAGAAATGAACGGGAAATTCGGGCGATCCGGAAAAGGGCATTACCTCCCGGCCCGAATACGGTCGACTCGGGCGACCGACAATGAAGCATGAGCTACCGAATCCAATCTGGCGACACCCTCTCGGCACTGGCGCGGAAGAACGGCACGACTGTCTCGGCGCTGATGAATGCCAACCCGCAGATCAAAAACGCGAACCTCATCTACGCGGGAGCGATGCTCAAAATCCCGGGCCGCTCGGACTCGTTCGAGCCGTCGAAGCCGGGCGGAAAGCCGGGCGGGAAGCCGGGCGGCGCCGCTCCGGTGGACACCACCCCGGGTCACTCGGGCCCGGCCTCGGCCGCGTTCGACATCGCGAAGGCGCAGCTGGGCAAGAACGCCGGCAGCCTGAAGCTCGAGAATTCGGCGCTGGGCCGCGCGATGGAAGACTGGGTTCCGAACAACGTGAACTGCGCCAGTTTCGTCGCGGGCTGCCTCCAGACCGCGGGCCAGATTTCCCACGGTGACTACTCGGCCGGCTGCATCGACCTGCAGGGCAAGCTCGACCGCAACCCGAAGTTCCAGCGCGTCTCGCTGGCGAACGCGAGCCCCGGCGACGTCGTCACCTTCAAGACCCCGGGCGGCCACCACACCGTGATGTTCGCGGGCTTTAAAGACGGCAAGCCCCAGTTCATCGGCTCGAACAACGTCAACTCCGATGGCTCGCAGCGCATCACGATGGGCAACATGAACTACCAGCTGCTGTCGGTGCACCACTACAAGGGGTAACCGCCAGCGAGGGGGCGGCGTAGTGGAAGCATGCTGCCCCTGCTGACGATGCTCGCGCTCGGCGCTTCGAAGCCCACTCCGGTTCTCGTCGAGCTCTTCACTTCAGAAGGTTGTTCCAGTTGCCCGACAGCGGACAAAGCGCTGGCGTGGCTCGAAGCGACCCAGCCGGTCGAGGGCGTGGAGGTCATCGCGCTGTCCCTGCACGTCGACTACTGGAACCAGCTCGGCTGGGCAGACCCGTATTCGAGCCCGCGCTTCACCGCGCGCCAGGAAGCGTACGGAAAAGAGATGTACACGCCCCAGATGGTTGTCGACGGCGACGCCGCGTTCGTCGGCAGTCAG
This sequence comes from Archangiaceae bacterium, assembly GCA_043753165.1. GTDB lineage: Bacteria > Myxococcota > Myxococcia > Myxococcales > Myxococcaceae > JAGSPQ01. Next base: position 1,948 of record JAYUXE010000147.1, read on the forward strand.
CAGCGCGCGCTCGAGGTGCTGGCCGACCGCAAAGGCGCCACCCGCATCGACGTCACGGTCTGCGCAGTCGTGAAAGACGGTGTGGTCGAGGTGACGGCGAAGTCCGCGTCGAGCGCCGTGCCACTGTGGGTGGCGATCGCCGAATCGGGCCTCGCCCACCTGGTGCCGCGCGGCGAGAACAGCGGCCGCACGCTGAGCCACACCGCCGTCGTACGCGAGCTGCAGCGCGTGAAGGCCGACGGCACCGTGCGCATCCCGCTCGACAAGGCGTGGAAGCGCGACGCCTTGAAGGTGGTCGCGTTTCTTCAGCAGGCGGGGCCGGGGAAAGTGCTCGGCGTCGCGACGGCGCCGCTGCGTTAGAGCAGCTCGAAGGTCGGCATCGCCGGGCGCTGCACCTCGGCGCGCACCGTCGTATTTTCGGTGAGTGACGCCGCCAGCGGCCGTGCCCCCGCCGGACGCCACGCAAACTGAAACGCCGTGCGTTCGGAGTACGTCGCAAGAGCACCGG
>JAYUXE010000148.1:0-2453 GCA_043753165.1 Archangiaceae bacterium
GCCGCCTTCTTCTTTCGGCGCGCCACAATCAGAGCCCAGGCACTCGGGGTTGGTGCCGTTGTTCAACTGCGCGAACGCCGGCGTGGCAAAGCCCAGCGCCAAGCTTGCGATCAGCCATCCGTGTTTGGTCTTGAGGGTCATGCCAGGACTATCAGCAAGCAGCGATCCAACCGGGAATCGACCCGAAGCGGCTTTGTTCTCGGGCGGTTGGCCGCGCTGGCCGCTTGAAAGAGGTGGGGGCTGTGGGGAGGGGACCCCAGCAGATCTGTGGGATCCAACCCCCGCCCTAAAGATCAACGAGGCCGAGCTTGCGGTACAGCGTTCGGCGGTTGATCTGCAGAATCCGCGCGGCGGCAGCCTTGTTTCCGCCCTGCGCATCGAGCACCCGCTGCACGTACGCGCGTTCGAGCGCTTCCAGCGAAAGTCCTCCAGTCAGCCCGCCACCCAGAAACGCTTCGACGTCGTCGCCCGCGGAAGGGAAGTCGAGGTCTTCGGGCAGCAGCGTGTCGTTCTCACTCAGCGCGACGCCACGCTCGATCAGGTTCGACAGCTCGCGCACGTTGCCGGGCCACGCGTAGCCGAGCAGCCGTTTCATCGCGGCGGATGACACCCCGAACAACGGGCGCAGCTGGCGCTGGCTCGCCTGCGCGAGAAACAGATCGACCAGGGGCACGATGTCTTCGCGGCGTTCGCGCAGCGGCGGCACCTCGATGCGAATCACGTTCAGCCGGTAGTAGAGGTCAGGCCGGAAGCTGCCTTCGCGCAGCAGCACTTCCAGCGGGCGGTTGGTGGCGGCGATGACCTGCGCGCGCAGCGTGACTTCGGAAGTGCCGCCAAGCGGGCGAACCTTGCCGGCCTCGAGCACGTGAAGCAGCTTGGCCTGCAGATCGAGCGGCAGCTCACCGATCTCGTCGAGGAAGACGGTGCCGTCGGCAGCCGACACGAAGGCGCCGGCGCGATCTTCCCGGGCATCGGTGAAGGCACCGCGGCGAACACCGAAAAGCTCGCTTTCGATGAGGTTGGGTGGCAGCGCGGCGCAGTTGAGGTGGATGAAGGGCTTCGCAGCGCGCGGACTTTCAGAGTGAATGAAACGGGCGATCGCGCTCTTGCCGGTGCCCGTCTCGCCCGTGAGCAGCACCGTGGTGGCCGACCGGGCGGCGCGGCGCGCAATCTCGACCACCTTTCGCATCGCCGGGCTCTTCGCGACCACCTGGCCCGGCACTTCTGTCGAGATCGCCGATCGCAGGCGCACGATCTCGCGGCGCATCTGCCGATCTCGAAACGCACGCTCGATCGAGAACACGAGCTGCTCGATCTTGAAGGGCTTGGTGACGAAGTCGCACGCGCCCTCGCGCACCACGCTGACGGCGAGGTCGATGCTGCCGAACGCCGTCATCAGCAGGACGAGCTGCGATGGCTTCGACTCGAGAATCTTCGCCAGCAGCTCGACGCCGCGCATCTTCGGCATCTCGACGTCGGTGATGACGAGATCGAACTCCTCTATCTTGATCCGCGCCAGCGCATCGAGCGGCGACGTCATGCCCACCGGCGCATAGCCTCGCGTGGTGAGGCTCTCGCACAGGAAATCGACGACTGAAGCGTCGTCGTCGAGTACCAGGATGCGTTGGGCCGTCATGCCGGGCCCTGCTGCGGAAAGTGAATCGAGAAGCGCGTGCCTTCGGAGGTCGACTCGAGCGCGAGGCTGCCTTTGTGCTCGGTGACGATCGCCTTTACGACGGAAAGGCCGAGACCTGCGCCGCCCGCGTTTTCCCAGGTCGTGAAGAAGGGCTCGAACACCTGCGACTGCAACCCCTTGTCGATGCCCGAGCCGTTGTCGTGGACGGTGAGACAGATTGAAGGTTGCGGGGCACCGTCAGCCTGCGCGAACGAAGACGCGGCGAGCCCGACCTTCACCCAGCCGCCGCGGGGCGTGGCACGAAACGCGTTGGTCAGAAGGTTGAGCACCACCTGCTGCACCTGCTGCGCGTCGGCGAGGATCCTCGGCAAGGACGGCTCGACGTTCAGCTCGAGCGTCAGACCCTTCTTGCGTGCGTCGGCCGAGACGAGCTCGACGATGGCGTCTACGGGCGTGCGCGGGTCGAGGCCTTCGATGCGGGCCGACCGCTTGCGCGCGAAGCTCACCAGCTGCTCGACGATGGTGGTGATGCGGTCAGACTGCTCGACGAGAATCTGTGCGGTGCGACGCACGTCGGGCTGCACGTCGGCACGCGCGGCGAGCGCACTCGCCCGGCCATTGAGCACCAACAACGGCGAGCCGATTTCGTGCGCGAGGCCCGCCGAGAGCTGGCCGACGGTGACCAGCTTGTCGACGCGCTGCAGCCCGGCTTCCAGCGCCTGACGCGATTCGCCTTCTGCGACGAGCCGCGCCCGCGCGTGTCCGAGCTCGGTGACCATCGCGTTGAACTCACCGACGACGCGCGCGAGCTCGGGAC
>JAYUXE010000149.1:0-2452 GCA_043753165.1 Archangiaceae bacterium
CCAAACCCCATGCCCGGCTGTGGAAGGTGCGGTGCAAAGCTCGAGATCGTGGGGAACACCGTGGGGCGTCACGAGACGTGCCCGCAGTGCGACGCCGAGCTCCACGCCTGCATTCATTGCCGCCACTACGACGAGACGGTGGCCAAGGCCTGCAAAGAGCCCTTCGCGGAAGTTCCCGTCGACAAAGAAGACGCCAACTTCTGCGACCTGTTTCAAATCGGCGAAGGCCGGGCAGGCACGGTGGCGAAGAAAGAAGAGCTGCTGTCGGCCGCGGAAGCGCTGTTCACGAAGCGCTGAGCCGTCGTCGCAGCAGGCCCAGCAGCGCGAGCCCGGCCAGCATCCCTTCGGCGGCCGAGCACCCCGTCTTCGCCGAAGGTCCCGGGTTGGCACATGACACGGGAAGGCACCCTTCCCCTTCGGCACACAGCGACTCGCCACACTGGCCGTCGTTCGGCGTCTCGAAGGTGACCTCGATCGATTGATCGCCGATCACGCGAATGCCGGTGATCGAGAAGCCCGATTTTTCGCCCGAGTAGAAGTTGCTCGAGAGCACCTTGTGCGTGGCGCTGATGGGGGTGTGGCCTTCTTCGGGTTTGAGCTCGTCACCTTCGAGAAACAGATCGTCGGCGAAGTTGGGCTTTTTGTTCTGCTCGACCTCGAACAGCCCGTCGGCCTGCAGCCAGCGAATGTACGGGTGCCAGGGGTCGCAGTTGACGCAGGTGAGGATGCGGTCGACGAACCGGCCTTCTTCGCCCCGCAGCTGCTTGAGCTTGCGATCGACGTGGAAGACGGCCAGGCCGCGCGTGAGCACGCCGCGATCGAACTTACCTTCGGGCCCGCGGTTCTCGACCAGGAAATACTCGTCGCCCGTGCCCAGGCGCCAGACTTCGCCGCTGGTCTCGACGGGCTTCACCACCACGCGCTGCCGGCCCGACACCTGGTGCCAGTTTCCCCAGCGCAGCCGCCACCGCGTCTCGGCGTCTGGCAGCGGCACCGCCGAGTCGTACAGCCACGATCCCATCCACGTCAGGTTCAAGCCCGCGTACTGCCCTGACTCGTCGTAGAGATCCGTGAGGCCCAGCAGGTGCCCGAACTCGTGGATCATCACCCACGCGTCCGATTTCCCCGCGATCGCCACGTGCGGAATCTTCACCCCGTCGACCACCAGCGGGCCGCCCATGCCGCCGTTCAGGTTGTCCTCGCGGTTGAAGTAGCCAATCGGAAACGCGATGCCACCGAAGGGCACATTGGCGAGCAGCATCACGCCGTCGGCCCAGCCGTCGGCGACGTTGCGCTTCCCGTTCACGTCGAACTTCGAGAAGTCGGTGCCTTGCGCTTTGGCGCGCTTCACCGCCTCGCGAATCATGTCGATGCCGGCGGCGAACGCGTTGATGTCGCCCCGCGCGATCTCGCATTTCGGAAACGTCGCCGCGGGCAGCGGACAGGTGTCGAACACCACCTTCTGCGCGATCGTCACGTGCGGCTGGTACCGGCCCAGCGACGCGGTGCGGTAGTAGTCGACGAAGCCGCCTGCGAAGTCGGGGCCGAAGAAGGTCTGCAGCCCCGCGATGTCGAGCGGGGGGAAGCCCTTCACTTCGATCGGGATGAGCACGATCTCGGCTGGACCCAGCGACGGCACCTTGTGCGGCCCGACGTCCTCGCGGACCACGAAGTGATCCATGAAGTCGGCGCGGGCCGCCGTGGCCGCAATCAGAAGACAAAGCGTCGCGAGGCGTCTCACGCAGCCGACCATGCCTCAAACCGGGCCGCCGAGAGAGCCGCTTTAGCGGGTCCCGCATGGGACCCGCAGGCGAACGAGCGGCCCCATAAAGTCAGAAGCCCGACAGCTTGCTGATGATCTCTTTCATGATTTCCGACGTGCCGCCGCCGATGGTGATCAGCCGGATGTCGCGCCACGCGCGCGCGATGTCGGTCTCTTCGATGTACCCCATGCCGCCGTAGAACTGCTGGCAGTCGTAGGCGACGCGCTGGGCGAGATCACCGGCGACGAGCTTCGCCATCGAGATCTCTTTCACGGGCGACTCCTTCGCTTCGAACAGCTCGACCGCGTGGTACGTGAGCCGCTTCGCCGCTTCGATCAGCGACATCAGCTCGACGAACTTGTGGCGCCACACCTGGAACTTGATCAACGGCCGGCCGAACGCCTCGCGCTCGTGTCCGTACGCGATCGCGCCCTTCACCATCTCTTCCATCGCCGCGACGGCAGTGATCGCCGCGGTGAGGCGCTCGCCCTGGAAGTTCGTCATCACGTGGTAGAAGCCTTCGTTCTCTTCGCCCAGCAGGTACCGAACGGGCACCTTGCAGTCTTCGAAGAAGAGAATCGCCGTGTCCGACGAGAGGTTGCCGATTTTGTCGAGCTTCTTGCTGACCGAGAAGCCCTTCACGTCGGTGGGGAACGTCAGCAGTGAGACGCCGCCGTAGCCCGCCGGGC
>JAYUXE010000150.1:0-2452 GCA_043753165.1 Archangiaceae bacterium
GGGGTCGGGTCTGCCGCGTCCTGCGTGCGTCCGCCCAGCCCGACCAGCGCGAGGATGCGCGTGGTGCTGTTGCGGTAGAGCACGGCGTCGAAGTCCATCTGCAGCAACGTGACGGCAGGCGCGACGTACCCTGCCCTGCCTTCGTCGTGCGCGAGCGAGAACGCGAGGTGAAAGCGGTCGTAGACGCCATCGCTGTTGCCGAAGATGCGGCCGAGGTCAAAGACGACTTCGCCGGCGAAGATTCGCGCGCCGAAGACGTCGCTGGCGAGCAGCTGCGCGGCGACGGCTTTGTATTGGAGCCCGAGGGTGAGGCCGGCCGGGTGGTAGTCGGGGTTGTCCTGGTTCGAGTAGCGGCTGATGAGGTGGCCCAGGCCGAGGGTCTGGCTGCGCATCGACCCACCCCTTGCCCAGAAGATGGCGCCCGGCTGGTTGATATGCACCGAGCGGAGAATCTGCCCGAAGTCCGAGGCTTCGTCCCAGTCGGCGCGGCGAAGGACTCCGCCAATGTCGCCGGCGCGTTGGTTGGGGGCGTCGTCGATGAGGCGCAGGCGGAACGTGGCCCCGACCTCGACCCCGAAGTCTTCGCCGACGTCGATGCCGACGATGGGGCGCAGGTCGACGAGCACGTCTTGCTGACCTCTGGGCGTGCCTGAAGGAAATGACGTGAAGCTGCCTTCGGCCGCGGCGTAGAGGTGCACGCCGTTGCCGGGCTCGACGATTCCCGCGTCGACGGGCATCCCACCGTCGGCAGCCAGCAGCAGGGCGGTGAGCAGAGGCAACATCAGCGCGACGGAACTTAACCAACCAGAGTACGAACGGGGCGATGGCGCTGCCCGCGACGCTTCACCACTTCGAGATTGCGCTCAACCACGTCGACCGTGGCCGCGAGCAGGCGCTGGTCTTCAAGGCGGCGCGGCATCCGTCCGAGACGCTGGAAAGGTTGTGGCTGCGCGCAATCGCGTACTGCTGGCAGTGGGAAGAGCGCATCGCGTTCGGCCCGGGGTTGAGCGACCCTGACGAGCCCGACCTCGAGGTGCGCGACTACACCAACGTGCTCACGCGTTGGATTCGGGTCGGCAAACCGCAGGCGGCGAAGGTGCAGCGCGCGGTCGACCAGAATCCGCAGGCCAAGGTCGCGGTGTTGTTCGACGCGCCCGACCGGATGGAGGCGTTTCTCGAAGAGGCGCGCGCGGAAAAGCTGACTCGAATTGCGAAGGCCGAGCTCGCGGCGGTCGACGCGGAGCTGTTGGCCGCGCTCGCCGCGCATGAAGACCGCCGCGCGAAGCTGACGCTGACGTGGGTGGGCGACCACCTGTACATCGACCTCGACGGCGAGAGCTTCGACGGGCCCGTGACGCGCGGCCAGCTGTAGCTGTTTGGAAAGCCCCGGTCGGGGTGACTACTTCGGCTGGCTGAGCACCAACCACAGGTCGCCGCCCTGCCACTCGCCGGCCTGCTGGTACAGCGAGCCATCGCGGCCGAGCTTCAAGGTCGCTTCGCTCTGCACCGTCTTGACCTTGATCATCGCCACGTCCTTCTCGACGTTGATCAACGAGACATCGGCCGACTTTCCGTTGGGCAGCGCGACGGGGGTGGGCGCCGCCTGCAGCTGAAGCTTCTGCGACGAGAGCCGCTTCAGCGTCCCGTACTTCTTCCCCTGCGCGAGCTTCGTCTGCATCGCCTCGAGGCCCGCTTCGACGGTGCCTTCTTTCAGCTGGCAGAGAATGACGTCGGCCTTCACTGCCACCTTCGCGTCCTGCGCGAACGCAGCGGTGGAGACCACGAGCGCGACGAGCGCGAGCCTCAAAGCTCACCCGCCTTCTTCGACGCATCGGGGGCCGGCTCGAGGTCGAGCTCTTCGCGGCGCGCATCGTCCGCCTTCTTCGTCGCCGCGCCGTCTTCGACCATCCAGATGATGGCGTCGCCCTTCTCGGTCTCCATCACCACCGGCCGCACCTTCGCGTCCGTATCGACCGACACCGTCTGCACTTCGACCCGCGCGTTCGCGTAACCATCGGCGTCGCCACCCGAGAGCTTCACGACGGCGCCGGCCGTGAGCAGAATCGCCATCGCAAATGCACCAGCGGTGACGAGCGTGCCGCGCTGGTACATGAACATCTCGGACATCGAGAGCTTGACGCGCTCGAAGATGGGCAGCTTCTGCGGCGTCACGCGCGCCATCACCTGGTTTGCGAAGTCGCTGAAGTCCTGTTCGTCGGCGAGCAGCTCGAACGAGAGGCGCGTCAACCCCGACGCGGCGCGGAAGTCGGCCACCTGGGCCGCGCTGTCTTTGTCGGCGGCGATGTGGCGTTCGACCGCCTGGCGTTCTTCCGGCGAGAGCTCACCATCGACGTAGGGCGAGAGCAGAGGCTCAAAGGTTTTGCGGGCTGGATTCTTCATCTGGAACCTCGACGCGGAATTTCTGGGGCTTATTCAGTTCCAATGCCGGCCT
>JAYUXE010000151.1:0-2451 GCA_043753165.1 Archangiaceae bacterium
CCGTCCCCACGATCGAAGGGGTCTCGCCCGTCGTCGAGCTCGCGCCCGTCGTCGAGCTCGCGCCCGCCCCCGCCCCCGTTTCGCCGAAGCCGGACGCGATGCCCGAGCCTGTCGCTGCAGCTGAGCCTGTCGCTGCCGTCGAGCCGGCCGCCGTCGCGAAGCCCGCGGTCGCGGCAAAGCCGTCCGTTCACGCCTTCGTCCTCTCTGCCGGCGCCGTCCGATCGATCACCGCTTCGACGGACGCCCAGACGCTGTCGGTCGACTTCAAGCTCAACCCCGGTGCCGCGCTGGTCCGCGCGTTCACGCTGAGATCCCCTGACCGCCTGGTCGTCGACGTGAAGGGCGCCATTCCGAAGAAGGCGCTGACGTTCCCGGGCAGCGGCGCGACGATCCTCAAAGTCCGCAGCGGCAAGCTGCCCCGCGGCACGCGCATCGTGCTCGATCTCGCGAACGCGCCCGGCAAGCCCGTCGTTGTCTCGGGCAACTCGGTCTCCGTTCCGCTGCACTGACGCGCTTCACACTTCTTCGCGTCGCCACAAAGCCGCCACAACGGCTGCTGCGCATGTTGGCTCCACCTCGAAACAAGGAGCCACACCATGTCGAAGCTCATCCCCGCAGCCATCCTCGCCCTCTCGCTGTCCGCTTGCGGAGGCCGCCACATGTCCCCCGAACGCGTCGAGAAGCAGCTGAACGATTCCGTCGAAGATCTGCTCGACGACGTCGACGCCACGCCTGCGCAGCGCACCCGCACTGCCGAGCTCGAGAAGCAGATCCTCACCGACGTCCTGCCGCTGATGAAGCAGGGCACGGAAGCGCGCGCGACGCTGGTCGAGCAGTGGAAGACGCCGGTTCCCGATTCCGCGAAAGTTCATTCGCTGATCGACGCAGAGCTCGATTCCGTTCGCGCGTTCACCCACAAGCTCGCCGACGCCGCGATTGCGTTTCACCAGCTGCTCACCCCCGAGCAGCGCCAGGTCGTGACGAAGCGCCTCGATCGCAACCGCCGCTGAAGCTATGTCGGGCGGCCGGTGCAGCTGCCCCTTCCCACTCTGATCGCACTCGCCGGCGTCGCCTTCATCGCGGGCGTCGTCGATGCGATCGCCGGAGGAGGCGGCCTCATCACGCTGCCCGCGCTGCTGGCCGTCGGGCTCGACCCGCACTTCGCCCTCGGCACCAACAAGGGCCAATCGGTCTTCGGCTCGTTCGCTTCCGTCTTCCGCTTCATGCGCGCCGGCCTCATCAACCCCGCCCGCGCGAAGGTCACCTTTCCCATGGCAGCGATCGGGGCCTTCGCCGGTGCTGCGCTTCTTCTCGTCGTCGACCGCACCGTGCTTCGCCCCCTGGTGCTCGTGCTGCTCGTCGCCGCCGGAGCCTTCGTCGCCATCAAGCGCCCTGGCAACACGCCGCCCGGCCCTCCGCCGTTGCGCCCGTTGTTGATCGCGGCATTGTTAGCGATCGTCATCGGCGCCTACGACGGCTTCTTCGGCCCGGGCACCGGCACCTTCTTGATCATCGCGTTCGTCGCCCTTCTCAAAGAGTCGCTGCCCAACGCCACCGCCGACGCGAAGGTCGTCAACTTCGCTTCGAATCTCGCCACCGTCACGCTGCTCGGCCTCGCCGGAAAAGTCGTCTGGGCCATCTCGCTGCCGATGGCGGTGGGCCAGTTTCTGGGCGGCCTCGTCGGCGCGCAGCTGGCGATCAAACGGGGCGCACCCCTGATTCGCGGCGTGGTCCTCACCGTCGTCGCGTGCCTCGTGGCCAAGCTCGGGTGGGATCTCATCCACCCCTGAAGGCCAACGCCGGTGCGGTGGGTGGGACATTCGCCGCCACGCCGGCTTCGGAGTTCCAGACGGGGTGTAGCTGCGTGTAGCCAGTCGATTAACGATCCGGGCGCACACGTCGATGTGTCTATCATCGCCGACCCTATGCGAACCGCTTGGCTGCCTCCTCTGTTGGCAGCGCTTCTGGTGTGCTCTTCCGCCGCAGCGCAGACCCCTCGTGAAGTGCCCGGCTTCGAGCTCGAGCACCTGACCTTCAACCCGTCGCAGCGCGCGAGCTTCCTGCTGGGCACCGGCGATCTGCTCGACGCGAGCCAGTTTCGTCTCTCGATCGTCGCGCACTACGAGCACAACCCGCTCGTGCTGATTCAGACGGGCTCAGCTCCGCGCGCGCTCGTGCAGAGCCGGCTCACCGCGCACCTGATGGCCGCGGTCGGCATCACGCGCTGGCTCGAAGTCGGCCTTCAGCTTCCAATCGTCGCGTACCAGTCGGGTGAGAACATCCCCGAGCTCAACAAGGCGAGCAGCACTGCGGTCGGCACGCCGTGGCTGCAGGGCAGGGTGGGCCTGTTGTCGGAAGCCAAAGACCAGCCGCTGGACCTCGATTTTCAAGTCGCGCTGTCTCTTCCCATCGGCAACTCGGCCGCCTTCACGCGCGACCCCAGCGTCGGCG
>JAYUXE010000152.1:0-5883 GCA_043753165.1 Archangiaceae bacterium
GGCAGCTTCGTAGGCCCTGGCCTCGTCGACTGTCACACGCACCTCGTCTTCGGCGGCGAACGTTCAACCGAGTTCGAGCAGCGCTGCCAGGGCAAGACGTACCTCGAGATTGCCGCCGCGGGTGGAGGCATCGCCAGCACCGTCGCCGCCACGCGCGCCGCGAAGGAACGCGAGCTCACCTACGGGGCCATGCCGCGCGCCATCGCCCTGCTGTCGCACGGCATCACCACCGCCGAAGTGAAGTCGGGCTACGGGCTCGACCTCGACACCGAGCTCAAGATGCTGCGCGCGATCAAGGCGCTGAACTCGATGCAGGCGGTTCGGCTCGTCGCCACCGTGCTGCCGCTTCACGCCCTGCCGCCCGAATTCAAGGACGCGCGCGAGGCGTACGTGAAGTTCTGCGTCGACGAGCTGCTGCCGAAAGTCGCCGCGGAAAAGCTGGCGCGGTTCTGCGACGCGTTCGTCGAGCAATCGGCCTTCACCGCCGACGAAGCGCGAACCTTGATGAAGCGCGCGCGCGAGCTCGGGCTGATTCCGCGCCTCCACGTCGATCAGCTCACCGCGGGCAGAGGCGGAGCAGAGCTCGCGGCAGAGCTTCAATGCGCCACGGCGGATCACCTCGAGCAGATTTCCCCCGAAGGCATCGCGGCGCTCGCGCGCACCAACACGGTCGCGGTGCTGGCCCCGACGTCCACGCTCTTCGCCCGTGCGAAGCCGTACGCGCCGGGCCGTGCGCTGCGCGACGCGGGAGTCACCGTCGCCGTCTGCACCAACTGCAACCCGGGCTCGTCGATGTCCGAGAACGCGGCGCTCGCGATGGGGCTTTCGTGCCTCGAGAACGGGCTGACGCCGGCCGAGGCGTACCTGGGCTTCACGCGATCGGCCGCGGCGGCCCTGATGATGCCCGAGCTCGGCCGGCTCTTCGTCGGCGGCCCGGCCGACGTCGTCGTCTACCAGTGCAAGTCGTACCGGGCGCTGCCCTACCACCTGGGCGTCAGCGAGGTGCGGCATGTGCTGAAAGACGGCCTCTGTGCGTTCGAGTTCGGCCGGGTGGTGACGAAGCTCGGGGGCATGGTGACCCAGCACGGACGAATCGTCGGTTTGCCGGGTTCGGCTTCTGGCCCGAACTGAGCTAAAAATCGCAGCCAGCCTTCAAATGTGCCGCTTCTACGGAATCCAGTCTGATCGTCCCGCCGCCCAGCACCGAGCCTTCGCCGCGCTCAGGTCCCAGTCGCACGAGCATAAAGACGGCTGGGGCGTCGCCCGCTTCGAAGGCCCGCAAATCGAAGTCGCTGTGGGGCTCGAGCCTGCCCACAACAGCCCGCGATTCATGGAGCTCGGCTCGCGCCAGTCGCGCGCCCTGCTCGCCCACATCCGCCTCGCCTCCGTCGGAGGCATCTGCCCGACCAACGCGCACCCCTTCGTCGGCGACGGCTGGGCCTTCAGCCACAACGGCACCATTCGCCGCTTCGCCGAGCACCGCGCGACCTTCGAAGGCTTGCTGCCCGAGACCCGCCGCGCCGCGATCAAGGGCCAGACCGACAGCGAACGCTGCTTCCAGCTGTTCCTGCACCACCTCGAAGGCAGCACGCTGGCCGACGTCGCGCGGTCGCTGTCGAAGGTGATGAAGGCCGTCGCGACCACGTTCGACCAGGGCCACGACGAAAAGTCGTCGACCAACTTTCTGGTCAGCAACGGCGTCGTGATGGCCGCCGCACGCCGGGGCCGAACGCTGTACACGGCGCAGGTCGAAGGCACGCGCATGATCGCCAGCGAGCCGCTGTGGCACGACCAGCTGTGGTCGGAAGTGCGGGAAGAGTTCGTGGTCGGCTTCGACGAAAAGTCCCAGCTGCAGCGGTTCGACGCGGCCGCGCTTTGAAGCTGGAAGATCTGAAGGTCGCGCACCACTTCGTCCAGCTGGGCGATCTGCGCATGCACTACGTCGAGAAGGGCGCGGGCCCCCTCGTGGTGCTGCTGCATGGCTTTCCGGAGAGCTGGTGGTCGTGGCGGCACGCGATTGAGCCGCTGGTGGATGCGGGGTATCGGGTCGTCGCTCCGGATTTGCGCGGGTATGGGGAGACCGACAAGCACGGCCCGTACGATCTCGACACGCTCACCGAGGACGTCTGCCGGTTGATCGAATCACTGGGTGACGGGCCGCGCGCGCACATCGTCGGCCACGACTGGGGCGGCGCCGTTGCCTGGCACCTCGCGGCCACCCGGGCGTCCCACTGCCGATCACTCGCCGTCCTCAACTGCCCGCACCCCGCCGCGCTCAACGACGTCGGCCTGCGGCAGCTGAAGAAGAGCTGGTACATCGTGCTCTTCCAGCTTCCCGGACTGCCCGAGTACCTGCTGACGCGAAATGACGCCTCTGAAGTCGTGAGGACGCTGCGCGGCAATGCGATCGACAAGACGAACTTCAGCGCCGAAGAGCTGCGGCCGATTCGCGATGCGATTCAAAAGCCCCAGGCGGCGACCGCGATGGTGAACTGGTACCGCGCGGCGATGGCGGGCGTGATCAAGCGCCGTGGCAAGCCGGTGGACTACCCGATGATTCGCGCCCGCTCACTGCTGATCTGGGGCCTCGAGGACAAGGCGCTGGGCTTCGAGGATCTCGTCCCGCCGACGCGCAAGTACGTCGAGGCGCTGCGCGTCGAGCCGATTCCCAACTGCGGCCACTTCGTTCACGCCGAACAGCCGGCACGCGTGAACGCGCTGCTCATCGACTTTCTGAAAGCCACGCCTTCAGCAGCGTGATGTGCCGCGCCCCGCGCGCGATGCCGCGAATCCGACGGGTGTTGTCATCGATCACCGTCAGCTCGAGCCGCAGTGAATCTTCCAGAGGAAGCGCCGTGGGGACGAGATCGATCCACTCGACGACGAACGCGCCTTCGAGATCGTAGAATCCGGTAGCGAACAGCTCGTCTTCACCTCGCAGCCGGTAGAAATCCGAATGGTGCAGCGTCACGCGCGTGCCCGTGTACGACTGCACGATCGAGAACGTCGGGCTCGAGACGTCTTCCGGCTTCACGCCCGCGCCTTCGGCGATTCCGCGCGACAGCTGCGTCTTGCCCGCGCCGAGCTCACCCGCGAGCGCGAGAAAGTCACCCGTCTGCAGCAGCGCGCCCAGCGACAGGCCGAGCGAGCGCGTCTCTTCGGCCGATCGGGTGACGGCTTCGCGAATTACCGGTTCCACCGCACCCAGACTTCCCCGAGGCCTTCGAGCAGATCAGACGCCATCAACCCCATCTTCCCGCGCCGCGACATCACGAGATCGCCGGCGAGGCCGTGCGCGAAGCAGCCCGTGATCGCCGCGTCTTCCGGCGAAAGGCCCTGCGCCAGCAACGCGCCGCACACGCCCGACAACACATCGCCCGTGCCCGCCGTTGCCATGCCCGCGTTGCCCGTGGGGTTGATGAACACCGTGCCGTCTTCGCGGGCGATCAACGTGCGGGCGCCTTTGAGCGCCACCACCACCTGCGTGCTCAACGCGACGTTGCGCACCGAGGCGATGCGATCTTTCTGTACGTCTTCGATTGTCTTGCCAGTGAGCCGCGCCATCTCACCTGGATGCGGAGTCAGCAGCAGATCGCCCTTCGCGCGCTTCAACAGCTCGAGGTTGCCCGCCAATGCGTTGAGGCCATCGGCGTCGAGCACGCACGGAATCGTCAGCTCTTCCAGCAGCGCGCCGATGAGCTTCGCCGTGTCTTCGCCGCGATCGATGCCCGGCCCGAAGATCACCGCGTCTTTTCCATCGGCCGCGTCCAGCAGCGTGTTCAGATCGCCGATGCCCAGCGGCCCGTCGTTGACGAGCTCGACGCCCATGAGCTCGGGGCCATGCGCCATCACGGCCACCAGCGACTCGGGGCGCGTCGCGACGGTCACGAGCCCTGCTCCCGCGCGCAAAGCGGCGAGCCCGGTGAGCGCGGCCGCTCCTGTCTTTCCCCAGCTTCCCGCCACCACCAGCACGTGGCCGTAGGTGCCTTTGTGCGTGTCGGGCCGGCGCACGGGAAGGCGGCTGCGCACGTCGTTTTCTTCGAGCAGGTACGTCGCGGGATCCTTCAGCACCCAGTGCGCCGCGCGGGGGATGCCGATGTCGACGACCTCGAGCCTTCCGCACAGCGTCGCGCCGGGCTCCAGCGCCTGGCCCACCTTGATGAAGCCGAATGACAGCGTGACGTCGGCGGTGACCGAGGGCGTCATCGGGGTGCCGAGGTCGCTCTGCAGGCCGGAAGGAAGGTCGGCGGCGACGACCTTCGCGCCCGCTGCGCGCCACGCGGAGATCCGGCCGATCGCGTCGGCGTACTTCGAGTCAGGGGGCCGTGAGAGGCCGATGCCGAACAGCGCGTCGATCACCACGTCGCCCGGGCCCACCGGCACGTCTTCACCGATTTTTCCCACCGACGTACCGCCCGCCTTCAAGGCCTTCGCGTTGCGGTGCGGCTCGCCTTCCAACGCGTCGACCACGCCCATCAGCTCGACGTTCACGGTGCGGCCGGCCGAGGCCAGCTTGCGCGCCGCGACCAGGCCGTCGCCGCCGTTGTTGCCCAGACCACAGAGGACGAGGAAACGACCCTGGGGTCCCGCGAGGCCCAGCGCCGTCGAGGCCAGTGCAGCGCCCGCGTTTTCCATCAAGATCCCCGACGGCATGCCGTGCTCGGCAGCGGCCGCGTCGATCTCTCGCATCTGGGCTGCCGTCAGGGCGCGCTTCATGCGGTTCTCAGCAGCTCGACCATCTCGCGAACGGCGCGATCGAACCCGACCATCACCGCCCGCGCGACGATCGCGTGGCCGATGTTGAGCTCGTCGATCTCGGGGATGCGCGCGATGGGGCGCACGTTGTCGTAGTTGAGCCCGTGGCCTGCGGCGCAGCCCATGCCGAGCCGGGTCGCCGCTTTCGCCGCATCGAGAATTCGGCCGAGCTCGCGCTGACGTTCTTTGTCGTTGTGCGCCTCGCAGTACCGGCCGGTGTGCAGCTCGACGCGATCGGCGCTGACTTTGTGCGACGCCTTCACCTGGTCGAGGTCGGGGTCGATGAACAGCGAGACGGCGATCTCACCGTCTTTCAGGGTCTTCACCACGCGGCCAATCGCGTCGCGCTGCGAATTCACGTCGAGCCCGCCTTCGGTGGTCAGCTCTTCGCGGCGCTCGGGCACCAGCGTGGCGATGTCGGGCTTGTACTCGTAGGCGACCTTCACCATTTCCTGGGTGGCGGCCATCTCGAGGTTCAGCATCGTCTGGCACGTCTCGCGCAGAATCTTCAGGTCGCGTTCCTGGATGTGGCGGCGATCTTCGCGAAGGTGAATCGTGATCTGGCCGGCCCCTGCGAGCTCGGCGATCGCAGCGGCGGTGACGGGATCCGGGTAACCCACCTTCCGTGCCTGGCGCAGGGTGGCGACGTGATCGACGTTGACTCCAAGGCGTGTCATTCGAAACGTCTTACTCCGGGTTTCGGGCCCTTTCGCCTTTCTGTCGGTTCAGGCGCGTCGGCGAAGCTGCCTCAGGTTTCGGCGGGCCGGCCGCGATCGCGCGCCTTCCGCGTCGGGACGTTGCCGCGAATCGCCTCGAGCACCGCCTCGGGCGCCTCTTCCGGCACGCAATGGCCGACGTCGGGAAGCACGGTGAAGCCGGACTCGAGCGCGATCGCCAGCCGTTCACCGTCGACCAGCGACACCAGCCGATCGCGCTCGCCCCAGATCACCTCGATCGGGATCTTCGAAGCGATGAGCTTGGCGGCCTGCAGCTGGTAGCCCGACACGCTGCGCGTCGCCTCGAGCATTCCCGGCCATGCGCCCGGGTTCTTCAACGACTCGACGTAGCCTTCGAGGTGCTTGTCGGTGACCTTGCGCGGGTTGGCGAAGAGCCAGCCCACGTAGCTGC
>JAYUXE010000153.1:0-5875 GCA_043753165.1 Archangiaceae bacterium
CGGAAGCGTTCGGGGAACTCGAAGTTCGAGTACTTCGCGATCTCGTTGAGCACCACCTGCTCGTTCACCGTCTTGCGGCTGATGAAGAACAGCCATTCCAACGAGCTCTTGAAGAACTTGGTCTGCGGGCCGCGCGCGAGAATGGCCGAGAACTGGCCGAGGCTCGAGTGGTACATGCCCATGCGGTAGAGGCTTTTGGCCAGCAGGTACTGCGCTTCGACGGCCAGCGCCGCGAACTTCGGGTCGTTCATCAAATCCGACGCCGTCATCGCCGCCAGCTCGTACTTCTCTTCTTTGAACTGGGACGCCGCGACGTCCAGCTTCTGCCGGTCGCCCGACTTTCCGCTGACGTCCACCGCCTCGAAGCTCATCGTCGGAGCGGCCTTCGGATCCTTCTTCTCTGGCTTCGCGTCCGCCTTCGGTTCCGGCTGGCTCAAGTCGAGGCCACCTTCGGGCATCGGCACCGCGTCCTTGTCTTCGTCTTTCTTCTCGTCTTTCTTCGGCGTCGCCTTCTTCTTCTTCTTCTTGCCGAGATCGAGGCCCTCGAAGTTCATCTGGGCATGCGCGACCAGCGGGCTTGCGAAAGCCAGCAGGGTTCCCACCACCAAAGCGCGTTGGAATTTCATCTGGGTCACCCTGGATCGAAGCCGAACGGGAAGAAGATGCTGAGCCCGAGCTCGCCCATCAGCTGATTGCGGAAGCTCGACTTGGCCAGCAGCTCATCGGTGGCAGAGAAGCTCTCGTAATAGAGAAGGTCGCGCAGCTCGAGCCGCACACAGAGGAACTTGTTGATGAAGAAGCGGCCGCCGATCGCGATGTTGCCGCCGGCGGTCGGCGTGTTCTGCGGGCCGTACATGAAGAACGACGGGCCCAGGCCGAGGTACATGTTGAACTCGAGGAACTTCTCGGCGACGAGGCCGAGCTTTCCGTAGATGGGCGACCACTGCAGCTCGAGACCGGCGTTGGCGCTCATCTGGCCGAAGGCCGCGTTGCTCGTCAGCTCGTTCTGCGTCGGCGGGCGGCAACCGCGATCGCCCGTGACCTGGTTGTTGGTGCAGATCTGCGCCGCACCCGAGACGATCGAGATGCTGTAGCCACCGCGCAGGCCGAGCGCGAGGTTCTCGTTGAAGTGGTAGGTCAGCGCCAGCGTCGGGGTGTACTTCGAATAGAAGGCGTCCTTGATCGAGATGCCCAGGGCCGGGCTCACCTCGAACCGGCCGGCCATCAGGAACTGGTGACCCGACACCGGCCGAACGCGCTCACGCAGCGGCCCCGCCGAGTCCTTGTCGGCTTCCGACACGTCGCCTGCCTCTTCTTCCGACTTCGCCTGCGCGAACGCCGCCACCGGCAGCAACGCGAGCAACAGCGACACCTTGATCAGCTCGCGCATCATTCGTCCTCCCGATACGTCGACTTGAAGGGCAAGAACAGCGAGAACCCGACGTAGAACGCCATCATGTTCTGGCTGCCACCTTTGGTCGTGCCGACCGGAACGTCGAGGTAGCCGGTGTTGATCAGCGCCACGTTGATTGCGAGGAAGTCCTTCGCGACGAAGCGGATGCCGAGGCCCAGGTCGGCCGCGGGCTTCACCGTGCGGTCGGGGTTGTCGGTCGTCGCCTGGCTGGTCTGCGCCGTGTAGACGATGCCCATGCCGCCCAGCAGGTAGGCGTCGAGGTGCAGAATCGAGTTGAAGAACGAGACCTTTCCGTAGAACGGGCTCCACTCGAAGTCGCCCATCACCGACCAGGTCGGCTCTGAGTAGAAGATGCGCGACTGGAAGACGCTCTTGGCGACCTTGACGTCGTCCGACGGCAGCACCGTCATGTACGAGCCGCGCACCGAGATCGCGAGGCTGTCGGCCGGGTAGAAGGCGGCGCGAATCGCTCCGCCGAGCTTCGTGTAATAGGGGTCGTTGATCGACACCATGAAGTAGGGAGCGATCTCGACCCGCTTCCGCTTCAGGTAGAGCTTTCGCTGCACGCTCTTCACCCGGTCTTCCTGGGTGATGTCGCGCTCGACCGCCGGGCCATCGTCCTTTGGCTTCACCGGCGCGCGCACGGGCGCAGGCGCGGGCTTCGCCGGCTCGGGCTTTTTCTCGGCCGGCTTTTCTTCCGGCTTCTTCTCGTCTGTCAGATCGAGGCCTTCGAATTCGTTCTGAGCAAACGCGATCGAGCCCCAGAGGAGCAGAATCGCCAACGGCAGTTTACGGATCAAATGGTGTCTCCACGTCTCAGCCCGCCGCAAACAACCCGACAGACCCCTTTGGAAAAGTGGGCGGACTCTAGCGGCGGGTTTTTAACCCTTCAACAATGCTCTGCCTCATGGTGATAGGTTCTCGCCGCGCCATGTTCATCCGCTCGCTCATCATTCTCGTTGCAATCACCATGGCCGCCGGCTGCAAGCCGCCTTCGGATCTCGGCGCCCGGTGCCGTCTGGTGAAGAAGAACCCCGATGGTGGCCGCGCGCTCATCATTCAGGAAAACGAAATCAAGACCGCCGCCAACAAGGACTTCGTGTCCTTCGGGTCGACGGACTGCGAGAATCTGGTCTGCGTTCGCGACTCGGCCTTCATCGCCGACGCCGGCATGCTGCTTCCCGACGGCGGCCTGCCCGACCGCGACGGTGGTGCCCTCGGCTACTGCTCGAACACCTGCGAAGTCGGCAGCGTCTGCGGCGCGGCGGATCCCGCCGATGACAACGATTCGAAGAGGCGCCTCAACTGCCGCGCGCTGCTGCTCGACACGGTCACCCTTCAAGAGCTTTGCAAGCAGGGCAAGTGTCTTCAGGGCAACCTGACGTCGCCCTATTTCTGTGCGCGCGGTCAGATTCCCGACGCCGGAATCTAGTCTCGTGTAGGCAAAACACGTACGCCCCATCCGCTTGCGTTGAGCCGTTTTGCGGGCCCCGCATGGGGCACGCAGGCGAAACGACGGCCCAGGAAAGCGGGAGTAGATCTTTCGGGCCGCTCGTTCGTGAATCCTGGGAACGGACCTTGCTGTCTGTTCGTCGTCACGACTTTTCCCAAGGAGCACCGATGAACCGCACCGGAATCTTTCTCGCAGCTGCTGGCGTGCTGGCCCTCGTCGCCCTCGTGGCCGGCCTGCCGCGCGTCGGGCGCACCACGTTCGACCCCCAGCTGACGACCCCACCCACCCCTTCGGGCAGTGGCTCGCTGACGATGACCGGAAGACTCTCGCACCCTTACGTCGGGCTCGGGCAGTCAGACGTCTTCCTCACCGTCGACTTGAAAGCCGTCGATGTCGCCGGTGCGTTGCGCGCTCCGCTGAACCTCGCGCTGGTCATCGACCGGTCGGGCTCGATGTCGGGCTTCAAGCTGACGCAGGCCAAACAGGCCGCCAAGCAGCTCGTCTCGCAGCTGACCGCGAATGACAGATTGTCGATCGTTCACTACGGCAGTGACGTGAAGTCCATGGCCGGTGCGTTCGCGACCACGGAAAACAAAGAACGGATGCTCGCGTACCTCGAGGGCATCTGGGACGACGGCGGCACGAACATCGGCGCCGGGCTGTCGACCGGGCGCGACCTGCTCATGGCCGCGAAGTCGGACTTCCGCGTCAACCGCATGATCCTCATCTCGGACGGCCAGCCCACCGAAGGGCTCACCGACCCCGACGGCCTCAACGCCATCGTTCGCGAGACGCGCCAGCAGGGAATCAGCGTGTCGAGCATCGGCGTCGGCACCGACTTCAACGAAGACCTGATGCAGGGCTTCGCCGAAGCGGGCTCGGGCGCCTACGCGTACCTCGCCGACGCGTCGCAGCTCGGCACCATCTTCAGCAAGGACTTGAACCAGGCCGGCACGCAGGTCGCGCGCAACGTGACGCTGACCTTCGACCTGCCCGCCGGCGTTCAGCTGGGCGAAGTGCTCGGCTACAAGTCGTCGCAGGTTGGCCGCACAGTCAAGGTGTCGATGCCGGACTTCGCCGCCTCGCAGCTCGAGCGCATCGTTGCCCGCGTCGTCGTCGCAGGCAGCCGCACCGGTGACACGCTCGACGTGGCGCGACTGCACCTCGACTACACCGACCTCTTGAAGAACGAGTCGATCGCGAACGATGCCTCGCTGTCGGCGATGGTCACCGACCAGCCGGAAGTCGTGATGAAGAACCGCGACAAAGAGGCCTCGGTGTACGCGGCCCGGGCGCGCAGCGCGGTGAACACGGCCCAGGCGGCCGAGTTCCTCAAGCAGGGCGACACGGAACGCGCGAACAAGATGCTCGAGGCGAACACCTTCTTCTTCGAGGAAGCGGCGAAGGTGGCGGGCCCAGCTGCCGTCGCGGCCGATGTCGCCGAACAGAAGGCGATGCGCGACGACTTCGGCAGCGCGCAGGGCGAAGACGGCCGGCAGTCGGCGGGCAAGGCAGCGAAGCGCAAGGCGCGCATCGACTTCGGCCTGCGCGGCTCGACGTATTGATGGGCCGTCGGTTCGCCCTTTCCTCTTCCTCCTCGAGACTGAAAAAATGTCGACCACGAACGCAGTCATTCAGCTGCACCAGCGGGAAATCTTCGAGACCAACGTCGTGCGCGGTCTCGCCGCCGGAGCCGGGGCAGGCGTCCTGGCCCTGGTCACCCATCGAATCGGCGCTCCGGTGCCGCTGGCGTTCCTCGCGATCTGCGGCGTGTCGCTGGCGGCGGTGCGCGGTGACAAGTTCGACAAGCTGCTGCTGGCGGGTTTGTCGGTGGCGCTCTGCGCGGCGCCGTGGCTGTTCGGGCTGTCGATGGCGTGGACCATCGCCCTGTCTGGGGCCGCCGCTGGTGGCCTGATGGTCAAGTCGCGCCTCTGCGAACGCGGCGAAGAAGGCAACGTCGGCGCGAGCAGGCCGGGAATGCTGAACTACACCGTCGGGGCCGCGGCAACGGGCGCGCTCGCGGTGGGCGGCTGGGAAGTGGCGCGGGTCCTCGGAGCGCGCCTCGCCGACTTCCAGACCCCTCCGCTGCTCGCGGTCATCATCACCGGCCTGGTCGTCGCGCTGTTCACTTCAATAGGCGGCATCGCGGCGCACCTCGCGCTGAAGGCGGATCCGGTCGAGGCGCGGTGCGAAGAATTGATTCCGCAGCTGAGCGGGGAGTTTCAGACCCAGGCACAGCGGGCGCTGAATCTGTACCGCGCGTGTGGTCAGTCGATGCAGGCACTGCCGCGGGAACCCGCGCGCGAAGAGCTCGCTCGAACGCTGCAGCGGTTGACGAAGGACGCCGTGGAGCTCGCGGCCGAGTGGGCGGGCGTCGAGACGCAGCTGCAGGACGACACGCAGAAAGAGCTCGCCCGCGAAATCGCCGACCTTCACAAGAGCGCGGCGGAAGCGCGGGATCCGATCGCGCGCCGGCAGCTCGAGATGGCGGCGTCGTCGCTGAAGGAAGAGGTCGACCGCCTGGCCGAGCTGCGGCTGAAGCGCGAACGGATTCTGGCGAAGCTCAAGTCGCAGGTGGCGTTGCTCGAACGGGCGCGCGTGTCGTTGATTGGGATGCGCAGTGGGCACGCGCAGATCAAGGCGGCCGAGATGACGGCGCTGGCGCGGAAGTTCAATGCATTGGCGGGCGCGCAGGCGGACGAGGCGAAGCTGGCGCACGAAGTCGCCACGGGCACCGAGCTCGCCGCGCAGGACGCTGAGCTGCAGCAGGCGGTCAAGGTCGCCGAAGGAATCGTCGGCGCGCCGGTGGCGCCGATTGCGGCGCCGGCCGAAGATGTGAAACCTTCGGAAGGTCTGAAGCACTGACAGGCAGTCGTTCGGGGAGAGTCGGGCCGGGCTCCCCGAACGTGGCTTGCAGCTGGGCGAGCACCGCCGATCCGCTCGAGGGGCCGCGGTGGTGGGCGGTACCGACGGTGAGCAGTCACGCAGCGGGATTTTGAAATACGTTT
>JAYUXE010000154.1:0-5873 GCA_043753165.1 Archangiaceae bacterium
AAGTTCAGGTTGAAGAGCACCACCGGCGCGATCGGGTTGCTGGGCAGCACCCCGCCCGCCAACGTGGTCGTAAACGGAGTGACGACTTCCCACTCGCGATACGTGCCGGCGCCGACCCCAAAGCCCGCCACGAAAGCGACATACAGGTGGCGGAAGGTCAGCTGGTAGCCGACGTCGAGGCCGGCGGCGATCAACCCTGTGTCCGGCTGCGTGCAGAACTGGCCGCACTGCCCCGCCCCGATGCTGAACGTGTACATGCCGACCACCTTCGGCTGGACGAAGAAGCCGTTCAAAGGACGACCGCCCAGATGAAACAGCGGTCCGACCGCGAGCCAGGCTCACCCGAGGGCTCGATGCCCGCGTCCGCCTGCAACAACAGCAGCGACAAGGTCAGCGAGAGCATCGGCGAACCCGTATCATGGTGAAGATGCCGCAGACGATTCTCGTCGCAGATGACGATCCGAACCTGCGGGAAGTCGTCCGCTACACGCTCGCGCAGGCGGGCTTCGACGTGGTGGAAGCGAAGGACGGCCGCGAGGCGCTCGAGAAGATTCGCGCGCGGCCGCCGGCGCTGCTGGTGCTCGACATCATGATGCCCGAGCTCGACGGGCTCGAAGTCTGCCGCGCGGTTCGCAAAGACCACCCCTTCCCCATCGTCTTTCTCTCGTCGCGCGACGACGAGCTCGATCGCGTGCTGGCCCTCGAGCTCGGCGGCGACGACTTCGTGCCCAAGCCGTTCAGCCCCCGTGAGCTGCTGGCCCGGGTGAAGGCGGTGCTGCGTCGAACGACTGCGGCCGCTGCTCCCATCATCGCTGCGCCACTGCTGCAACGCGGCGCCCTGAAGGTCGACCTCGAGAAGTGGCGCGCGTTCTGGAAAGACACGGAAGTCGTGCTGACCGCGACCGAGCTCGAGCTGCTCGCCGTGTTGCTCAAGAGTCCCGAGCGCGTGTTTACCCGCGAGCAGCTGATGGACAAGGCGTACGAAGGCGTCATCGTCAGCGACCGCACCATCGACAGCCACGTGCGCCGCATTCGCCAGAAGTTCGTCGAGGCGGGCGGTGCGGTGATCGAAACCGTTCATGGCGTCGGGTACCGGCTCGGTGTCGCGTAGCGGTCTGCGCCCACCGTTGTGGACGGTGTTCGCCGCGCTCTCGGCCGCGACGCTGCTGCTGACGCTGTTCGGCCTCGGGCTCGTTCGCGTCTACGACAACCAGCTCGTGCGGCAGACGGAGTCCGAGCTGATCGCCCAGGGCGTCGTGCTCACCAACGCCTTTCGCGACATTGCCGCGCGGGACGAGGCGCCGGTGCCGTGCACGAAGCCTTCGCTGAAATGGCCATTTCCGCGCCCCGCCGACAGCAGCCTGCATCCGATTCTTCCGACGCTCACGGCGGGCTCTCCCATCGATCCGCTTCCGGGAGATCCCCCCGCGTCATCCGGCTATCCGATTCCGGCGGTGCGGCGAACGGGGGCGGCGCTGGCCCCATTGCTCGTCGACACCGCGCGGTCGACGCTCGCTTCGCTGCGCATCGTCGACATCGAAGGCACCGTCGTGGCGACCAGCGCGACGGGCATGGGCACGAGCCTGATGCAGTACAGCGAGGTGCAGAAGGCGCTGAAGGGCGCTCCGGCGAGCGTGTTGCGCGTGCGGTTGTCGGATCCCGGCGATTCGACGCTCGCTTCGTTGTCGCGCAACACGGGCGTCCGCGTGTTCGTCGCGCTGCCCATCGTCACTGCCGATGAATGCCTGCTGGGCGCCGTGGTGCTCGCGCGCACGCCAATGACGCTCGCGAAGGCGACGTACGCAGATCGCTGGAACCTCGCGACATCGGCGTCGGTGTTGATTGCTGTTCTCGCGATGGCGTCACTCGTGTCGTCGACGCTCGTCGTTCGCCCGATTCGCCGGCTGGTCGCGAAGGCAAACGCGATTCGCGGCGGAGCGTCCCCTCAATCGGTGAAGGCGCCCGCGACCGTCATCTCGGAAATTTACGCATTGTCGGAGTCGTTGGATGCGATGGCCCGTGCGCTGGCCGAGAAGAACGATGCGCTGCGTGCGTTTGCCGCGAGCGTGTCGCACGAGTTCAAGACGCCCCTGGCTTCGATTCGTGGCGCGGTCGAGCTGCTCGAAGACGAGACGATGGCGCCCGAGCAGCGCGCGAAGTTCATGAAGAACGTCTCGAAGGATGCCGACCGGCTGACGCGCCTGGTGCAGCGGCTGCTCGAGCTGACGCGCGCGGAATCGGGGACGCAGCGCGGCGAGTGCGACGCGGTTCAGGTGGCGCGCGAGCTTCAGGATCCGCGCGTCGTCGTCGTTGCGGTGGGCCCGGTGATGACGGCCATGCCGGCCGAAGCGCTGCGTGCCGTGCTGGGGCACCTGGTTGAGAATGCATTTCAGCACGGCGGAAACCGCGTCGAGCTCTGCGTCACCGGGCACGCGCTGACGGTCGCCGACGACGGGCCTGGAATTTCGGAAGCGAACCGCGCCAGGGTGTTTGAGACGTTCTTCACGACGGCGCGCGAGTCGGGCGGCACCGGCATGGGGCTGTCGATCGCCCGGGCCCTGATGCGCGCCTTCGGCGGTGAGCTTCAGCTCGACACGCCGCGCAGCGGGGCGAGCTTCACCGTCATTCTTCCCTGACCCATGCGACATCTGGCGCGGGCCTCATCCTGGGTTCAGGAAGACGTTGATCGCGGCGCTGGCTCGACGTCACTGCGTACGCGAAGCGCGACGCCGTCATCAGTGGGCGCGGCGGCGCGGAGCACCGGTTTCCCGAGACGCCCGCAGCGCTGCCCGAGCTGACGGCCGCCCAACGAGAACCCGGGTACGGGACGATTCATACGTTTCGGTGGGAGGTCGACACGTACGCGTCGCAGCCGAACGACGCCGCGGACGCCTACTGCAAGCAGTTCGTCTACGCGGGCAGCTCAGGCGCCGGGGCGTGTCAGCTCGTCGGGAAGTCACCGGTCAAAGGCTGGCGGTGGGCTTGCGCGGGGAACTGCTACCTCTGATTGGATGGAGGTAATGCGCTGGCTTGTTCTGGTCTTCCTGTTCGGCTGTTCCGCTCCCGTCCCTGGCAAGCTCGCGCCGGACGGCCTGCGCATCATCGTGGTGCCTCCCGTCGAGGTCGACGCGGGTCTGCCGGATGCGGGCGTGCCGGATGCGGGCGTGCCGTGGGTGATTCCGATTCGGGTGGTGACGGAGGCACTGGGCGTGGTGCGGGCGTTCGCGTTGATCGAGCACAACGGGGCGAGCGTCGCGCTGCTGATCGACACGGGCAGTCAGCTGACGTTCCTGACGACGCCACCGGGCTCGCCGAACTACATCGCGGACGCGGGGCTGATCACGTTGGGCGGTCGAACGCGTGCGGTGCCGGGGCGCCCGTACGCGATCACGGAGACGATCGATGGCAAGGCAGTGGTCGGCTACCTGGGCGCGGACTTCTTCCTCGAGCAGCCACCGACGAATCTTTATTTCGTCGCGCAGGAAATGCGCCGGGACGAAGCGCCGTGGGACGCGGGCGGTTGGTCGTCGCTCCCGTTCACGAACTACGCCGGCTATCTGTACGTCGACGTCAACGTCGACCAGCGGGCAGTGCACCTCAACTTCGACACCGGCGCCGCGCACACGTTGGTCCTCGACGCGGGCCCGCAGCCTGGTGACACGCCCGTGCAGACGCAGGACGCGTACGGCAACAACCTCACTTTCTATCTGGGCACGGCCTCGCTCTCATGGGACGCGGGCACACCGAGGTCGGTGCCGCTGCTGCGCGCGCTGCGATTCCCGAGCTTCGAAGACACGAACCGCAGCATCGGCGGCCCGGAGATTCACGGACTGCTCGGAATCAGCAGCATGGGTGGGGGCATCTTGAGAATCGACGCGACCCGCTCGACGATCTGGTTGCGGTGACGCCTGCGCGGGAATGCAAAACTTGTCGCCCAAGACGTAACTGGACGAGCGCTCTTACCCCTTAATCGGTCGTTTTTGCAATCGATGGGAAGGCCCGTCCCCGCCCTGCTCCGGCAGAATGGGTGCGGAGCTCCGAAGCGGAGACCGCGTCATCGGTTTTGAGGGTCCAGCCCTATTCACCGCGACAGGTGTCAGGGATGGAGCCTGAGGTCGTCGTCTGGTTCCACGGTTGCGCGTTTCGGCGGCGGGAGGCGACCGCGTCGGCGTTCTCTGCATCGACCGGCGCCGATCGAGAGTTGCCGAGGAACGCGTGAGAGAGAGCGCCGTCCCTCGGGCCCAAACGAAGAAACCAGATGAGATCCTGTGAGGCGGGTCGTTGCCGTAATCGTTTACCCACGCTGAGAGTGGGTAGCTGATTGCGCCAGGCCGAATGGGATTCAGGGTGCCGGCTCGCCTTGCCCGTCAATGCACGAGGAACGGACGAGAGAACCCGCGGAGCTTTCGATTTCTCGCAGGTGTTTCTCGGCAACGATCATCGAAGGCTGGCCGGCACCGAGAGGCCGACGCCGTCGCCTCCCCGCGATCTCCCTGTGGCGGCACCCTCGAAGGCGCCGACGAAAGGCGCAGCCACGGAACCGGAAACCGATGCGCTCTGCTCGCGGGCGCTGAGACGGACGAGGCCCGGTCGACCGAAGCAGCCGAGCTCAGCGGACGCGCGCAGTCACAAACCGCTACACGCCCGACAAATCGGGCTCGACGAACACGTACTTGCACTCGGGCCGGGCGAGCCGAAGCCGTTCCTCGAACGCGTTGATCATCCCGCTGATGTCGGCCGCGGTGAGATGTGGCTCGCAGCGAATCTTGACCGCGACGATGACCTCGCCGGGCCCCTGCTGCATCGTGACGCACGACCGCACGCCGATGATCCGCTTGTCCTCGATGGCGAGCTGGTTCGCGACGGTCGCAATCTGCGGATCCGCCGACTCGCCGACCAGCAGCGACTTCACCTCGACCGCCAGGAACACCGCGACCCCGACCAAGACGACGCCGACCAGAATCGAGCCCACCGCATCGGCCCGCGGTTCGTTCGCGTAGTGCGCGATAAGAATTGCCCCGAGCGCGAGCGCCAGCCCCAGCACCGCCGCCGCGTTCTCGCCGAACACCACCACCAGGTCCGAGTCCTTCGTCTCACGCAGGAACGTGAAGAACTTCTTCGACCCGCGCCGGTTGTTGAGCTCCTTCACGTTGCCGAACGTCGCCCACCCTTCGAGCAGCAACGAGAAGCCCAGGATGATGACCGCGAGCAGCACGTTCTCGACGGCCTCGGGGTGCTGCAGCTTGTGCACGCCTTCGTAGATCGAAAACATCCCGCCGCCCGTGAACAGCAGCAGCGCCACCATGAACGACCAGAAGTAGACGTTGCGCCCGTAGCCCAGCGGGTGCGCCGCATCGGCCGGCTTCTTCGCTTCCTTCACCCCGCGCAGCAGCAACAGCTGGTTGCCGCAGTCCGCCGCGGAATGAATCGCCTCAGCCAGCATCGCGCCCGAGCCCGTGAAGAACGCCGCCACGCCTTTCGCTGAAGCAATCAGCGAATTGACGATCAAGCTCTGGATGATGTGCCCACTTCCTCCGTCTTTCCCACTCATCCTTCGAAGCTACCGGAAATAGCTCTTCGAGATGTCCACCGAGTAGCGCAGCTCGACCGATGGCGACGACGCCACGACGAGAAACTGCCGGAACCCAATCGCCCGGCCAGGCAGCCCCGCCTTCTCGCCAATCTCCCCTTCTTCCAGGCTGCCGCCCACGCGGCGGTACTCGAACACCGCCGGCAAATACGTCACCAGCGAAACGGCGTCCGTCTGCCAGCTCGACTGCGGCAACGCGACGCGCAGCGACCCCGCCAGATGAAACACGCCGATGTCCTGCGCCAGCCGAAGCTCGACCTTTCCTTCCGTCTCACCCAGCCGC
>JAYUXE010000155.1:0-5870 GCA_043753165.1 Archangiaceae bacterium
CCGCCCGAGAAGAGCGCGTCGGCCGCCTTCTTGTACTTCTCGTACGACGCGCTGCGCTCGATGCGCTGCTGGGCAGGGTCTTCCTGCCGCGAGTGGTACTTGCTCTTGCCGCGCTGGGCATCGAGCTCGCGAAACGACTTGTTCCGCTTGCCGGTGAAGCCGCTGCTTCCTTCGTCTTCGCGCTCTTTGCGCGCCATCGTCAATCCTTGCGGGCCTTCCAAAGGGCGCCAAGCGCCAGACCCATGAGCGAGTGGAGCCGCCGCGCCTCTTCCTGCGGCAACGGCTCTTCCTCGTCGTGCTCGGCCTCGAACACTGCTTCCTCCGCGTAGGCCGCAAGCGCGGGAGGAACGGCAACTGCTTCGTCCTTGTTCACCGGCGCCGCTGCGATGCCGATTCCGTGGGGACTGCCCAGCTCGAGCATGGCGAACAGCTCGAAGAGAAGGTGTTGGGCGTGGGCGAACCCAAGCGCGGAAAGGCCCTGCTCGTCAAGCCACGTCACCAGCCAGTCGGTGCGGTGGTCATACGCGTGTGACAGTTTTTGCATCGCTTTGGGCGGCGCCGCCTCGAGGTAACGCCACGCGCGCTCGACCCAGACATCGTCCGGGCCTTCCTTTCCAAAGAACACCGGAGCGGTCGCCGGCGGCGGTGGCTTCTGCCGTTCCATCGGGGCCTTCAAGTCGACGGCGGTGCCGGACGCGAGCAATTCCCACAGACCGAACAGGTTCCCGAACAGGGCACGCGCGTCTTTTGGTGAGGCGAACTGCGGCTCGTCTTCGAACAGCGCGTTGATGACCGTCGCAGGCGGCACCTCGTCTTTCTGCGCGTCACGAAACGCTTCGGCGATGTCTTCGACGTCGGCGAGCACGCCCGCTTTTTCCAGCAGCGACTGCAGCCGCGCGCGACCTTCGAAGCGCCGTTCGAGCGTCTCGACTACTTTTTTAGCCATTGGTGTTTCCAGCCCTTGATGCCGGCAAAGGCGAGCAGGGCGAGGACCTCGAGGGTGAGCAGGGCGATGAGGGTGGCGGGCTGAACGCCGTTGCGGGCCCACGACTCCCATGCGAGCAGCGCGACGACGCCGGTGACCCACGCCATCGTCGGGTTGTGTTCCTTCTTGAGGCCCCGCCGCCAGTCGAAGCCGCCGTCGCGCAGCACGCCAGTGAACGCGGGCGAGAGGCGCGGAATCCAGCGGGGCACCTTCGCGCAGTAGTCGTCGAAGGCGTGGACGAAGCGCGAACGAAGAAAGTCTTCTTCCGCGCGGATGATGAAGAAGTACTCGCCGAAGAAGAACGCGAGGCCGGCGAGATAGACGAACCCGTCGTGCGCGACGCACAGCAGGCCCAGCACGAGGAACAGGTTGCCGACGTACAGCGGGTTGCGGACGTACGCGTACGGGCCGCGCGTGTTGAGCACCACGGCCTCGAGCCGGTCGTTCTGCCCGCTGGTTCCGTCGGGCACCTGGCCCGTCACGTAGAACCGCAGCGCCTCGCCCAGAATACAGAGGCCCACCCCGGCCAGGTTCAGCAGCTCGTCGACCAGCAGCCCGCCCGGGCCCGCCACGCCGCGCGACCGCCACAACAGCCAAACGAGCAAAGCCAACACCGGCAGCGGCGTAATCGACCGGAACCTGAAGAGAACCCGGCCGAGGCTGAGGGTGGTGGAGGCCATCAGCGCCCAGCGCCTAGCAGGGTGAATGCCGGTGGGTCGAGAGGGGACGGATGAAGTGAACCCATGCTCCAACTGGACTCCAGCGGCACCGCAGCGATACACGCGGCGCGTATGGCAGACGCTGCGGAGGCTCCTGCGCCCCAGGGCGACCTGCTGACCCGCGCCAAGGCGGGCGAGCCGGCGGCGTTCCAGCAGCTGTATGTGAAGCACCAGCGGCAGGTGGCGAACCAGCTCGCGTTTCTGGTGCCGCGGTCGGACCTCGAAGACACGCTGCAGGAAGTGTTCATCGAGGTGTTTCGGTCGATCAAACGGTTCGAAGGGCGCAGCGCATTCACGACGTGGCTGTACCGGGTGACGGTGCACGTGGCGATGAAGGCGCGGCGCAAGCAGACCCGGTCGCGGCTCGACATCGTGGAAGAGCTGCCCGACCTCGTCGACCCGGCAGCGGGCCCAGGCGAGAATTCTCTGTCGGCCGAACGGCAGCAGCGGGTCGAAGCGTTGCTCGAGAATCTGTCGCCGAAGAAGCGCGCGGTGCTGGTGATGCACGACCTGCGTGGAATGGAAGCCGCGGCGATCGCCGAAGTGCTCGACACGAACATCCTCACCGTGCGCACGCGGCTGTTCTACGCGCGGCGCGAGTTCGAGAAGCTGGCCGCTGAAGATTCGGCGCTCGCGGAATTCTTCACCGAGGCCAGGCGATGAGCCACCTCACGCCGGAAGCCATCGAGACGCTCGCCGCGTCGAAGAGCACGGATCCGCATCTGGAGTCGTGCGCCGAGTGCCGGCAGTCGCTGGTCGCGGCGAAGGGGCGGCGCGCGCTGCTGAAAGGCCTGAAGGACGTCACGCTCACCGAGGCTGCGTTTCGAAGGGTCGAAGCGCGGTTGATGGATTTGACGCCGCAGTCGGCGTGGAACGTGTTGTTTGCCCAGCTTCGCAGCAGCTGGATGATTGGAGCGGCGATCGTCGCTTTGGCGTTGATCGTTCTCGTCCCGCGGTTCCTCGAAGCGCCGCCGGTGCCGGTGCGTGTGCCGGTCGCGGTGAAGGCGCGTCCAGCCGATGCGTCGCAGTGGACGGCGGTGGTGGTCGAGGGCGTGGTGCATCGCAACGGGTCCGCGCTGGCCGCGGGCGAAGTCCTGAAGCCGGCCGATGTGGTCGACGCGCGAATGGGCCGGCTGGTGCTGGCGCAGAACGGGCGCGACGTGAAGGTCGAGCTGCTCGGCCTGGCGAAGCTGGGCGGCGCGGCGATGGCGAGCCTGGAAGAAGGGACGCTGGCGGTCGAGGCGGCCCCCGAGGTGTTGGTCGAAGCGGCCGGAGCGTGGGTGCTCGGCTCGGACACGGCGTTCGTGGTGACGCGTTCGGCGGCGGAAGTCGTCGTCGAGCTGGTGCGCGGCTCGGCGCGGGTCGGTTCCGATTCCTTCATGCGGGACGCGGTGACGTTGACGGCGCCGCAGCGGCTGAAGCTCGGGTTGCCGGTGAAGCCACCGTTCAGCGCGGTGGACTCCCTGTCGTCGCCGTATCCGTTCGTCGCGGTTCCTGCGCAGCCGTGGGCGAAGCTCGACTTGTCGGACCTGGGCAACGGCGCGGCATTCGACATCGCGGGTCATCACGGGGTTGGGCCTTCGTCGCTGCTGCTGACGGAAGGGCGTCACCGCCTCGTGGTGAACGGCCGCGAGAGCTGGGTGCAGCTGTTCTCTGGAAGCGAGACGAAGTGGAAGGCGCCGCCGAAAGGAATCGCGCACGAGGTGGAGCTCGAAGAGGTGCCTCCATCGCCCGAGGCGATCGCGAACCTGCAGCGGTCGCTGAAGGACCAGCGGCCGAAGTTGCGCGCCTGCTACGAGAAGTGGCTGAAGGCGAACCCGGCTGCCAGCGGCGAAGTGGTGCTGACGTTGTCGCTGTCGAAGGCCGGCAAGGTGCTGGGCGCGCGCGTCGACGACGCGACGATTCCGGCCGAGTCCGTCGACTGTCTCGTTCGCACCGGCAAGCGGCTCGTGCTTCCTCCGCTGGGCAGCGCGCAGGACATCGAAGTGCCGCTGTCGTTCACGCAGGGTGGCTCGCGCTGAAGTAGCGTCGGCCGCCGTGCGCCGGCAGAGCTTCAGGATGAGGTGCCTCGGCCCATTGGGCGAAGCGCTGCTCCGGGGTTTCCCCGGAGAGGTAGACCGAAACTCCACAGTTCGACGCACCCTTTCATCGTGATTCCAGCGCAGAAAGTCGCTGGCGCTTTGCTGCTGGGCGAGTGGGCGAGGATCCCGCTGCTGCACCGCGTGCGGGCGGCCCTGGGCTTCGAGGGAATTCGCGCGCGGGCGTTGGTCGACTCGGTGTTGAGGGCCTTTCCGAAACCACCCTTTCGACAGCCAACCGCGCTCGCGATGCTCATCATCGAGTCGGTACCGCTGATTCCGGCGCACCCCGTCCGGTTCGTGCTCGAGCCGCTCGAATTCCAGCCGTCGCGTCACGCAGTGCCACCGCTGGCGGGTAGCGCGCAGCTGGCCGAGTGGCTCGATGTTCCAATCGAATGGCTCGCGTGGTTCACCGACGAGAAGGGAATCTCACGGGGCGATCGGCTCGGTCACTACAAGCACCGCTGGATTCCGAAGTCGTCCGGCGGAGCGCGCCTCATTCAGGCCCCCAAACACCGCCTCAAGGTGATGCAGCGGAAGGTGTTGCACGGTCTGTTGAGTCACGTTGCCGTGCATGAGGCCGCACACGGGTGCGTGGTGGGACGATCGGCGCGAACGCATGCGGCGCTGCACCAGAAGAAGCGCATCGTGGCGCTGCGGGCACGGCTTCACAACGCGCGCTCGGCCGCGCAGCCAATCGCCACGCGCGACGTTTTGCTCGGGCAGATTGGGTGGATCGCAGGCGAGAGTGCGACGCGTCGCGCGCGGCTGATGCGCGCGTTCGAGGCCATCACCTGGAAGTCCCCATGAAAATCCAAGACGTGCCGTTCTTCACCACCTACTGGTCGGCCGTGCCGAAGACGAAGCATCCCGGCGAGAGCGGCGAGGCGACGTGGCGCACCATCGAGCGCGGCAACGTTCGGGTTCGGCATGTCGAGTACTCGGCCGGTTATGTCGCCGACCACTGGTGCGAGCGCGGCCACGTGTTGCTGGTGCTCGAGGGCGAGCTCATCACCGAGCTGAAAGACGGGCGGAAGTTCGTGCTGACTGCGGGGCACAGCTACCAGGTGGCGGATGGCGATGGTGCGCACCGTTCTGTCAGCCCGAAAGGCGCAAAGTTGTTCGTCGTCGACTGAACCTGCGCAGGTTTCTGCGCCATCGGTTTGTCATCACAGCGTCGACGGGCGGTTGTGCCCCGGCATGCGACCTGAAACGTTGGGCTGGATATGTACTGCGAGCCCTGTCGGGTCGAGCTGTTGGGGACAGCCCGGTTTTGCGTCATCTGCGGCACGCGCCTGCTCGCCCGCGCGCGGGAAGAGGTCGAAGCGGATCTCGCGCGCGTTCGCTGGCTCATCGCCGAGTTTCGCGAGTGGGACGCATCGATGGTCAACGGGCGCGCCCGTGGCTACCTCGTCGAACGCTACCGGCAGCGCGAGAAGGTGCTGCTCGCAGCGCTGAACGTCGAGTTCCCCCCCATCATCCCGGTCGAAGTCGAGCCCGAGCCCGGGCCCGAGACCTTCGCCGCCCCTGCGGTCGAAGAGGTCGAGATCCCTGTTGGTCTTCCGACCCCGCCCATTCCCGCGGTGCTGCTCGACGCTGAGCCGCCTGCGCCGACCGTCGAAGACCGTGTCGTCGCCGAAGCGTCCAGCTGGAGCCGCATCTGGAAGCCCTTCCTCAACGAAAGCATCGGCTGGTTCATCGGTGCCTTTCTCATCCTCTCGGGCACCTTCTTCCTGGTGTCCGACGCCTGGTCGGACATGCAGTCGACGACGCGCGCGTTGGTCGTCTTCGGCCTCGCCGCCGGCTGGACGCTGGGCTTCTCGGCCTGGGCGCAGTTCCTCTGGCGCCGTGAGACGACGCGCGGCGCATCGCGGGTCCTCAAGCTCATCGGGGCGGCGATGGCCCCGCTGGCGCCATTCGCGGTCGGCCCGGTCGCAGCACAGTTTCCGCTGCTCGCCGCTTTGCTGGTGCTCGTTTGGGCCGTCATCGCGGCGGCGCTCGTGCGCGGCGTCACCGCCGACATGCAGAAGGTCGGACTTCGCTGCGTGCCACTCGCGATGGCGGCGTGCGCGACCATCATGGGGCTCG
>JAYUXE010000156.1:0-2445 GCA_043753165.1 Archangiaceae bacterium
TCAGGCGGGCTGGCGAGCATATCCGTCCGTGAGCGTCAGTGGCCCTTCGGTCCGGCTCTTTGGAGAACCACATCAATGAAAGAGACAGTTGCCGCAACCGTGGCTGCTTTGCTGCTCGCGCCCGGTCTGAGTGAAGCCAACGAGTGGAAGGTCGACCCCTCACACACCACGGCGGGTTTTGCGATTCAGCATCTGGTCATCGCCAAAGTCAGGGGGGAATTCAACAAAGTGCAGGCGACGGTCGTGCTCGACGAGAAGGCGCCTGAACGCCTCAGCGTCGAAGCCAGCATCGACGTCGCCAGCATCAACACGCGTGATGAGAAGCGCGACGAGCACCTGCGATCGCCAGACTTCTTCGATGTTGCGAAGTTTCCGCAAGCGACCTTCAAGTCGAGCCGGGTGACGCGCGTCAGTCGCGGCTACAAGGTCGAGGGGCAGTTGACCCTGCACGGAATCACCCGGCCTTTGACGCTCGACGTCGTTGGGCTCGACCAGGAAGTCAAAGATCCCTGGGGCAACACGAAGCGCGCTGGAACCGCGACGGGCGTCGTCAAGCGCAAGGACTTCGGCATCGTCTGGAACAAGACGCTCGATACCGGCGCGCTCGCGTTGGGCGACGACGTGCAGTTGACCATCGACTTCGAGCTGACGAAGGTCGTCGCGCCTCTGGCGAAGTAACCGGCGGTCGAAGCGCCTACGGACGCGGGCAGAGCCGCGTCAGAAGTACAGCGCCCAAGCGGCGATCGCGACGAACAACGCCAGGTCCGCGATCAACGGAGCGTCCGACAGCAACACCTTTTCCGGCGACCCGCCGGCTCCGCGCTTGTGGACCAGGTAGAGGTACCGAAAGACGCCGTAGATGACGAGCGGCACCGTGAACTTCAGCTTGTCGGTGCCCACGTGTTCCACCGTCTCGGCCGACACGGTGTACAGGCCGTACGCGAGAATCGTCGACGCCGCGCTGATGCTCATCATCTGGTCGAGCATCGGCAGCGAGTAATCCTCGAGGTTCGCCCGGTGCGCGCCCGCTGCGCCTTCCAGTGACGACAGCTCGTGGCGGCGCTTGGCGAAGCCCAGGAAGATTGCCCCCAACAACGTGCAGAGAAACAGCCAGTTCGAGACCTCGACGTTGATCGCGACGGCCCCCGCGACGACGCGAAGGATGAAGCCGAGCGCGATCCCCATCACGTCGAGGATCACCGCCTTCTTCAGGATGAACGTGTAGAGCACCTGCAGCACCAGGTACGCGCCACAGACCTGAAGAAACGGCAGGCCGAGCCACACGCCCATCGCGCCCGCGCCGCCCCAGCAGGCAGCGACCAGCACCAGCACCATCGGCAACGACAGCAGCCCCGCCGCAATCGGCCGGTGCCGCTTCTCGGGGTGGTGGCGGTCTTTGTCTTTGTCGACCCAGTCGTTGAACAGGTACACGCCGCTGGCCAGCAGCGAGAACGCCGCGATCGCCACCGCCGTCTTCAGCGGCAGCCCGTCGCGCACCACCCCCTTCGCGAACAGCAGCGGCGCGAAGAGCACCCCGTTCTTGAGCCACTGCTTCGCCCGCAGCGCTTTGAACGCCGACAAGGGCAGCGGGGGCGTCTTGACGGTCAGCGCTTCGGACACGTTCTTATGAAGGCCGGCCGATGCCGAAGTAGGTGAAGCCGAGCTCGCGCACCCGCGCCGGGTCGAACACGTTGCGGCCGTCGAAGATGACGGGCTTGTTCATCAGCTTCTTCATGCGGTCGAAGTCCGGGTGCCGGAAGTCATTCCATTCGGTCACGAGGAACAACGCGTCGACGCCCTGCAGCGCGTCGTAGCTCGTCTGCGCGAAGGTGATGCGCGAGCCGAAGCGGCGGTGGGCGACTTCGTGGGCGACCGGGTCGAACGCGCGGACGCTGGCGCCCTTGCCGAGCAGGCCTTCGATGAGCTCGACCGAAGGGGCTTCGCGCATGTCGTCCGTCTTGGGCTTGAACGCCAGGCCCCAGACCGCGAACGTCTTCCCGGCGACGTCGCCGAAATGCTTCGTCGCCCGGGCGAGCAGTGACTTCTTCTGCTTGTCGTTGGTGCGTTCGACTGCGCGCAGCAGGTCGAACTCGACGCCCATGTCGCGCGCGGTGGCGATCAACGCCTTCACGTCTTTCGGGAAGCAGCTGCCGCCGTAGCCGACCCCGGGGAAGAGGAAGGGGTAGCCGATGCGCTTGTCCGAGCCCATGCCCTTGCGCACGTTGTCGACGTCGGCGCCGACGCGGTCGCAGATCATCGCGATGTCGTTCATGAACGAGATGCGCGTCGCGAGCATCGCGTTGGCCGCGTACTTCGTGAGCTCGGCGCTGCGCGTGTCCATGAAGAGAATCGGATTCTCGGTGCGGACGAAGGGCGCGTACAGCTCGGCCATCACCTTGCGCGCCTGGTCGGTGTTCGCGCCGATGACGACGCGGTCGGGGCGAA
>JAYUXE010000157.1:0-5864 GCA_043753165.1 Archangiaceae bacterium
CCCGGCCACCCCACGGCGCTCGCGAACCTCGGCAAGCTCTTCCACCGGTCGAAGAACTGGGCCGGCCTGCTCGGCACCTACGACGCGGAAGCCACGTCCCTCGACGAGCCGAAGCAGAAGGCGATTCGCATCTTCAAGTCGGCCGAGGTGCTCGAAGAACGCCTGCAGCGCACCGACGACGCGATCAACCGCTACAACGAAGTGTTGAAGCTCTATCCGGGCTACCTGCCGGCGCAGAAAGCGCTGGTTCGCCTGTTCGAGAAGCAGGGGAAGTGGGTCGACCTCGTCGGCATGTACGAGCAGGACCTGCTGCAGACCACCGATCGCGAACAGCAGATTCAGACGCTGAACCGCATGGCGGCGATTCACGAAGATCGCCTCACCGACCTGCCGCGCGCGATCGACTGCTGCAAGCGCGTGCTCGAGATCGCTCCTGATCACCTGCCGACCGTGCGGAACCTCGAACGCCTCTACGAGCGCGCGGGCCGCTGGGAAGAATTGATTCTGCTCAACGAGCAGGAAGCCTCGCTGTCGGGTGACACCCGGCACATCGTCTCGCTCGCGCACCGCAACGCCGAGATCCTCGAAGATCAGCTGAAAGACAGGTCGCGCGCGGTCGAAGCCTACGAACGCGTCCTCGCCCACGCTCCGACATACCCGCCCGCGTTGAAGGCGCTGGGCCGCCTCTACGCGCAAGACGGCAAGTGGGGCGACTTGATCAAGATGTACCGGGCCGAGGCAGAGATCGCTCCGACCACCGAGCAGGCCGCGCAGCTGATGTTCAAGATTGGCGAGCTGCACGAGCATCGCCTCAAGAACGAGAACGACGCGATCGCCTCGTATCAAGAGGTGATGACGCTGGCGCCGAACTACTTCCCCGCCGTTCGCGCGCTGGGCCGCATCTACCGATCGCAGGGGGCGTGGGAAAGCCTGATCGAGATCCTTCGGGCCGAAGCCGCGAACCGCAGCGACCCGATGGAACGCGCGAACGCGATGTTCCAGGCCGCCGCGATCTGGGACGACCAGCTGAAGAGCCCGGCCCGCGCGATCGAGGGCTACAACGAAGTGCTGCGCCTCGCGCCCGGCCACCTCACCGCCCTGCAGCAATTGGAACGTTTGCTGACCGCGGGCGACGACACCAAAGAGCTGATCGTGCTGCTCGACCGCCAGACCCAGGTCGGCTCGCCGCAAATCAAAATCTCGGCGAACTTGAAGCTCGCCCGCATCTACCTCGATCGCCTCAACGAGCCGTCGCGCGCCGCTGCGTGCTGCGATGCCGCCCTGGCTCTGGACGACAAGAACCTCGCCGCGCTGAAGCTGCTCGAACGCATCCGCGCTGGCGATCGCACCCGCCGCAACGAACTGCGCGCCCGCCTCGCCGAGATCATGGGCGACCCGAAGCTGTCGGCGGCGATGAAGCTCGCGGCCGTCGAGCAGGGCCAGACTGCCGAGCTGCCGACCGAGGTCATTTCGCAGCTGAAGGCCGCCCACGCCGCGGACCCGGGCGACGAAGCGCTGCACCTGATGCTCGAACGCGCGCTGGTGAAGGCCAACGATCACCTGAGCCTGGTCGAGCTCTACGAAGCGCGCAGCGCGCAGACGACGGAAGCGACCGACGGTGCCCAGCTGAAGCTGCGGGCCGCCGATCTGTACGAGAACAAGCTCAATGATCCCGGCCGTGCCGCCCAGGCCTACGAAGCAGCCCTCGGCCTGGTGCCCAACCTGTTGCCCGCGCAGACGGGCCTCGCGCGCGTCTTCGCCCGCATGGGCAACTACGATCGCGCGCGTCAGGCGCTCGAAGGCGTCGCCAGCAACGCGAAGGACAAGGTCACGATCACCGAGGCGCTGATGCAGGCCGGTTGGATGAGCCGCGACCAGGCGAAAGATGCGCAGGGCGCGCAGGGCTACTTCCAGCGCGTGCTCGACAGCGACCCCCTGCACCCCGTGGCCGGCACCGCGCTCGAAGATCTGCTCGCCTCGCGCGGCGGCGCTTCCGACCTCGCCGCCCTTCACGAACGCCGCGGTGAAAGCCGCCTTGCCCAGAGAGACAACGCCGCCGCCGGGCAGGAATTCTACGCCTCGGCCCGCGTGCACCTCGACCAGCTGAAGGATCGCGACCGCGCGGCGCAGCTGCTCGAAAAGGCGCTGCTCGCCCTGCCCGCCCACAACGAGGCGCTGGAGCTCAAAGGCGATCTCGCTTTAGAGAAGCAGGACTTCGCCGAAGCTGCCGCCGCGTTCGCGGTTCGCGTGCAGCAGGGCGGCGATGCGCAGCGGCTCGCTTCGATTCACCTGAAGCTGGGCGCGCTGTACCACGACCAACTTGGTGACGGCACACGCGCCGCCGCGCACCTGCAGACCGCGCTCAACTCGCAGCCCGACAGCGTCGAAGCGCTCGAACGGCTCGGCTCGATTCACACCGTCTCGAAGAACTGGACGGGGGCCGCCGACTGCCTGCGCCGCCTGCTGGAGATCGAAAAGAATCCGGCCCAGCGCGCCAAGGTCTCGGCGCAGCTGGCCCGCATCTATGACGAAGGGTTCGCCGACACCGCGCAGGCAGCAGCGCTGTACAAGCAGGCGCTGGATCTCGCTCCCAGCGATACGGTGACGCTCGATCGCCTCGTCGAGCTCTACGAGAAGATGGGCAACCTGGGCGAGCTCGTGACGGTGCTCGAAGAACAGGTGAAGAACGCTCCGGACGTTCGCCGCGCTGTCGCCTTGCGGCTGCGCATCGGCGACCTCTACGCCAGGCAGCTCGACAACCCGCAGCGCGCGATCAGCACCTTCCGCGCGGTGCTGGATCTGGATGCGGTGAACCTGGCTGCGCACGTCGCGCTGGCCGAGCTCTTCAGCCGGGATCCCGCGGCAACGGCGATGGCGGTCGAATCGCACCGCGCGCTGCTGAAGCTCGACCCGACGCGCGTCGACAGCCTGCATGCGTTGTTCAAGCTGTGGGAAAGCGTGAAGCAGCTCGACAAGGCCTTCTGCGCCGCGGGCGTGCTCACGTTCTTGAAACAGGCGAACGAAACCGAGCAGGGCTTCTACCTCGAGTTGCGCAACCGGCTTCCGAACGAGATCACGCTGAAGCTGCCGGAAACGGATCTTGCGCTGCTGCACCACCCGGCCGCGCGCAACGCCCTGGCCGACGTGCTGCGCGCCGTCGGCGATCAGTTCGTGAAGCTCTACCCGCCGCAGTTCGAGGCATGGGGCGTCGATCGCAAGGTCGACCGGCTGAAGGCCGATCACGCGGTGTTCAAGGCGGTGCGTGGCGCGGCGCAGGTGTTCGGCGTCGAGGACTTCGAGGTGTACCAGAGCAAGCGGGGCCTCGTGGTGCTCGAGACCACCGAGCCGCTGGGCGTATTCGTTGGCGGCGACGTGGTGCGCCGCTTCAATGCGCGCGAGCAGCGATTCTTCCTCGGGCGGGCGGCGCTCGGCTTGTTCGACAAGACCCCCGTGCTGCGGCGGTTGTCGGCGGGTGAGCTCGCCGACGTGCTCGGAAACACGGTGCGCATCCACCAGCCGCAGTTCGAAGGCATCGGCCGCCGCAACGACGAGCAGAGCAAGGCGCTTCGCAAGGCCTACTCGCGGCGCTCGCTGAAGCTGCTCGAAGAGCCGGCGATGGCGGTCGCGAACACGGCGGGGCTGGATGTCGCGGCCACCGTCGAGGCGCTGACGCTGTCGGGCGATCGCGCGGGGCTCTTGCTCGCGGGCGACGTCGGTGCGGGCATCACGCTGCTGCTTCGGGAAGACGTCCCCGTCGGCACCCCGCGGCCCGAGTCGACCGAGGCGATTCTGGCGGCCGTGGCGCAGCGCCGCGACGTGCGCGAGCTGATCGGGTTCTCGCTGTCCGACGACTTCTTCCGCCTGCGCCAGCGGCTGGGACTTTCGCTGGGCTGAGGGTGAAGCTGCGGCGCGCCTACTCGCGCCGCAGCACGCAGCCCTTCGGAAGCACCGCGACGAGCCGCTGCACCGCCTCATCCACGGGTGCGGCCGCCCCGTGCTCGATCGTCAGCTTCACCCGGTACCCGAGAGCGGGGTCGAAGTTCGGATAGCTG
Organism: Archangiaceae bacterium; assembly: GCA_043753165.1. Taxonomy (GTDB): domain Bacteria; phylum Myxococcota; class Myxococcia; order Myxococcales; family Myxococcaceae; genus JAGSPQ01. Next base: position 4,053 of record JAYUXE010000157.1, read on the forward strand.
CCAATCGCGACCTCGGGCATCGACAGCGCCACCTGGTCGAGCACGCGCGCGATCTCGGCCTCGGGCGCCGACAGGTAGAGCACCTGAATGTTCACCGCGTTCACGGGCAGCCGCGCGAGCACCGTCTCGAGCTGGTGCCGGAACAGCTGCGGCACGCCGGGCAGCATGTAGATGTCGTCGCACGCGAGCACCGGGTACCGAGCGCCTGCCTGGTACAGCAGCTGGGCGCCTTCCGGAGCGTCCGCCAGCCGCATCGCCTCGGCCGTCGCTTCGTCGCCGTACTGAAGCTTCACCAACGCTTCCATCTCAGGCAACCGCACCACGGGCCGCCCCAGCGCCAGCGCGACCGCGCGCACCGTCACGTCGTCGTGCGTCGGCCCGATGCCGCCCGACGTGAAGAGCCACTTCGCCTTGCGCCGCGCGAGCTGCACGGCTTCCACGATCGCGTCGACGTCATCGAGCACGAAGTGCACCGAGTGCAGCAACAGCCCGCGTTCGCGCAGCCGTTGAATCAGAAACGAGCCATTGGCCTCGGTCACCTTCGCGGTGAGCACCTCGTTGCCGATGATGATCGCCGACGCGCCCGTACGCATGGCTTCAGACCTTCTTGCCCAGCGCTTTCATCGCCGCCGCCGTCACGTCAGCCACCGAAGCGCCGCCATCGATGACGACGATCTTCTCGCCCGCCTTTCGCCGCAGCGCGATCGCCGCCAGGTACTGCTTCGCGGTGCGCTTCTGAATCGCCTTCGTCTCGTAGAGCTCGCGAGCCGCCCCGCGGACGGCGCGGCGCTTGGCCCCGACGTCGGGGTCGATCTCGAGAAACAACGTCAGGTCTGGCACCCGCGCTTCCGAGTTGATCGCCGCCACCCACGAGATCGGCAGCTGCGCGCCCTGGTACGCCAGGGACGAGAGCAGGTACCGGTCGCTCAACACAACCGCGCCGCGCTTCAGGGCCGGCTCGATTTCCCGCGCGACGTGATCGACGCGATCGGCGGCGAACATCAGCGCCAGCGTCTCAGGCGTCATCGTCAGCTCGTGCGTCAGCGCCTGCCGGATCATCTTCCCGATCGGGCCGTCAGACGGCTCGCGCGTCGTCACCACCACTTTGCCCTTCGCCCGCAACGCCTTTGCGATCGCGGCAGACTGGGTCGTCGTGCCCGCGCCGTCGAGCCCTTCGATCACCACGAACCGGCTCATTGCGGCAGCAGCGTCGACGGGTCGTCCAGGTGCAGCTTGTGGCGCAGCGACTTCAGCTGGCCGAATTGCACCATCTCGATCTTCAGCGCGCTGCGGCCGTACAGGTACCGCACGAAGCCGTAGATCAGCAGCAGCGCCGACACCACCGCCACCGGGGCCACGTACACCTCGAGCTGCGGCTTCTTCGTCAAATCCCAGAGCAGCTTCGACGCAGTGCCGGCGCCAATCAACGCGATCACCGTCGCGACCGTGAAGTGCGCGAAGTGAAGAATGCTGCGGCGGGACGCGAGCACGGCCTGAAGCTCGGCGAGGGTCTGTTGATCAGTCACGGTCATGGCTCCGGCATCGGTACGAAACGCCCGCATTCGCGGCACGGCTCCCCGCCCAATGCCGGAGATGCGCACGCTTTGCAACGCGCCCACACTTCGATTTTTCGCTTCGGGGGCCCCACGACGGCAGCGACGGCGACGAAGGGCAGCTTCATGCCGCACCGTTCGCAGAGGGAACCCGTCGCCTGCACGTTCTTGCAATAGCGGCACGTCAGCGGGCCGGTGGGAATCGCGGTGCGCACGCCGTCGTCGGGCACGCGGTCTTCGGCGATGCCGTCGATGGGCA
>JAYUXE010000158.1:0-12756 GCA_043753165.1 Archangiaceae bacterium
GTCGCGGCGCTGTGGCGCAAGGAAGACGGTGACCTCGCGGCGTTTGCGAAGGAACAGTTCGTCTCGGATCCCGCCCAGCTCGATCAGACGTTCGCGCGCTTCCAGGCGAACTTCGAGCAGGTCGACGGCCACATGCTCGAAATCGGCCGTGAGCTTCGCAAGCCGACCGAGCTCGACGTGGGCCCGCTGCTGAAAGCCGACCCGCTGTTCGCCGGCTACGACGCGTCGGCCCGCGTCACCGAAGATCTCTTCACCGCGAAGATCGGGTTTGCCGCGCTGCTGAACTTCCCACTCACCACCCTTCAGCAGCGCCTCGACAACGGCCCGAAGTGGTCGCGCCGCGAATGGGCCGAAGCGCGCCTGGCCGGCCGGTTCGCGCGCCGCGTGCCCGGCGACATCCAGCAGCAAATCAGCCAGGCCCAGTCGACCGCCGACCTCTACATCGCCGAGTACAACGTGTGGATGCACCACCTGGTCGACGACAAGGGCCAGCGCCTGTTTCCGAAAGGCAAACGCCTCATCAGCCACTGGAACCTGCGCGACGAGCTCAAGGCCAACTACGCCGACGCGAACGGAATCGACAAGCAGCGCACCATCGTCAAGGTGATGGAACGCATCGTGACGCAGACGATTCCCGCGGCGGTCATCGACAACCCGAACGTCGACTGGAACCCGTTCACCAACACGCTGACGGCAACGCCTGCGGCCGAGCTGGAAGAGAACGCCCCGAAGAAGAGCGCCGCGCTCGACCCGAAGCCGGAACCCGACGTGCGCTACCAGAAGCTGTGGGCGAATTTTTCGGCGTCGAAGAAGGCCGACCCGTTCTCGCCTGCCACGCCCACCGCGATCGATCGCGCGTTTGCGATTGGCGCCGAGATGCCCGAGGCGCGGATCAAGGCGCTGCTGGAAGAGGTCCTCAAGTCCCCGCTGGTGCCGAAGGTCGCCGCCGAGATCGAAGCCAAGGTCGGCCGAAAGTTGGAACCCACAGACCTCTGGTACAACGGCTTCGTCCCGCGCGGGGCGATCGCCGAAGAGAAGCTCGACGCCATCACGCGCAAGAAGTACCCGACCGCCGACGCGTTCGCGAAAGACATCCCCCGTATTCTCAAAGACCTCGGGTTCCCCGCCGATCGCGCCCAGTACCTGTCTGATCGCATCCGCGTCGACCCGTCTCGTGGGGCCGGCCACGCCATGCAGTCTGCCCGCCGCGGCGACTTTCCCCGCCTGCGCACGCGGGTCGAGAAAGAAGGCATGAACTACAAGGGCTACAACATCGCGGTCCACGAGCTCGGCCACAACGTCGAGCAGGTGTTCAGCCTCTACGACGTCGACCACACGCTGCTCGCCGGCGTCCCCAACACCGCGTTCACCGAAGCGCTCGCGTTCGTCTTCCAGGCGAAAGATCTAGAGCTGCTCGGCCTGTCGAAGCCCGACGCAGAGACCGAACGGCTGCGCGTGCTCAACGACTTCTGGATGACGTGGGAAATCGCCGGCGTCGCGCTGGTCGACATCGCCGTCTGGCACTGGATGTATGACCATCCGAAGGCGACGCCGAAAGAGCTGCGCGACGCGACCGTCAAGATCGCGCAGGGGGTTTGGAACCAGTACTACGCCCCGGTGCTGGGCGGAAAAGACACGCCCCTGCTCGGCATCTACTCGCACATGATCAGCTACCCGCTGTACCTCTTCAACTACCCGCTGGGTCACCTGATCGCGTTTCAAATCGAAGAGCAGGTTCGCAAAGGCGGGAAGCTGGGCGTCGAGTTCGAACGGATGGCAAAGGTCGGAGCCGTCACTCCCGATTTGTGGATGACGCTCGCCAGCCAGGCGCCCGTCAGCGCCGGCCCACTGCTGCGCGCCACCGAAGCGGCCCTGAGCTCGAAGAAGAAGTGACCCGCTGGGCGCTGCCAGCTCTGGTGTTGATGGCGTGCGGCCCGGCCCGCACGCCACAGCCGTGCAAGGTCGAAGGGCAGGGCAGCGACGCCCGCATCTTCACCGTCACCCACCGCGTGATGATCGACGACGCGAAGACGCCGGGTGCGTTCGCTTCTTCGTTTCGCCGGCACCTCGACGACGCGCGCGCATGCCTGTCGGACACCTCGCCGAACCTGATCGTCTTCCCCGAAGACTCGGGCCTCGTCGCGTGGTTTGTCGGCCGCCAGGGCCTCGCGGGGCGCAATGCTTCCGACACGGCGTCCGCGTTCAATGGCCTCTACTTTCAGGCGCGGCAGGCGGCCGATGCGTACCGCCGAAAGTTTCCCGGCATCAGCAACACGCGGGCGCTCACCCTGGCGATCTCGGATCGCGCGTGGCGAACGATGGACGACACGTTCGGAGCGATCGCCCGCGACGCGAATGCGTGGGTCGTCACCTCAGGCAACCTTCCCTATGCGCAGCGCGATGCTTCCGCAGCTGCCGCCGTGTTTCGCGATCCCGATGCCACCGGCGCTGCGTACGTTGCGACTTCGCCCGAAGTCTTCAACGCGGCGCTGGTCTACGCGCCCACGGGCGAACGCGTAGGGCGCGTCGACAAGGTGTTTCTCACCGACATCGAAGAAAAGACGCTCGAGCTGAGTGCCGCCCCGCTGGAAGGTTTGAAGACGTTTCCTCTTCCATTCGCCACGCTCGGCATCGCGACCTCTCGCGACGCGTTCTACCCGCCCTTCGCGCAGCGCCTCGATGATCTCAACGCAAACCTCGTCGTTCAGCCCGAAGCATTCAGCGGCTGGGTCACCGAAGAACATCCGGGCGATTGGTTGCCCGACGTGATGCTCGCGTCCGGCTGGAGCATGACGCAGAAGTACACCTCGGTTCGTCACCTCGCCGCGCCGATGCTCACCGGCAATGTGTTCGACGTCGCGTTCGACGGTCAGTCTTTCATCACCTCGAAGGCGACACCCTCGCAGCCGGTTCGCGCGTTCATTGCCAGCGACCCGCAGCCCGGCTTTCTCGCCATCGGCCCGTGGGCGTACGCGACCGAGCGCGATGACACGCTGCCGCTGAAGGAAAGGCGGTTGTCCGTGCGCGAGCTCGGCCGCGATCTGCTGCCCGGCTCGAAAGACACGTTCGAAGGCCGCACCGGCGACGGCGTCATCGCGGCCGACCTCGACCTGGGTCACGCGCCGACGACGGCGGGCTTCACGGGCAGCCTGGCGGTCGCGCCGTCTGCCACGGGCCACCAGCGCAACCCGGCGATCGCGTACGGCGACAACGGCCAGGTCTACGTCGTGTGGTCCGACTTCCGTTCGGGCTCGGCGCGCGTCTGGCTCGCCCGCAGCAGCGACGACGGTTCGACCTTTCCCATCGCCCGCCCCGTCGACCCCGAGCCCGGCACTTCTTCGCAGGCGCGACCCACCATTTCCGCAGGTGCCGACGGCCTCGTCGCGATTGCGTGGCAGGACGACGCGCGCGGCAGTGAGCAGATTCGCTGGGCCGTTTCGCGCGACAGTGGGCTCACGTTCACCGCGGGCTGGGCCGAACGCACCGCGCGCGCCCAGTGGGAACCGTCGATCGTCGCCATCGGCAACAGCGGCTGGGCGCTGGCGTGGACGGATTTCCGCGACGTGCCGGCCCCGCACGTGCGCGCGCGTTGCTTCGATGTGGCGACTCCGCAGCCGGCCGCTTCTCAGCCCATCGACCCCGAAGGATCTTTTCAGCTGCAGCCGTCGTTGGCGGGCAAGACGCGCGATGCGCTGTTCGTCGCGTGGGTCGACCACCGCGAGGGCGACTGGCAGATCTTCAGCCGCGGCGGGGCGCTGTGCGATGCGCCGGGTAAATCGTTTCGCCTCTCGTTCGAAAGCCAGACCGAGGTGCTCGCGTCGGATCCGCAGACGGCGATGGCGCCCGATGGGCACGTGATGGTGACGTGGGACGAGATCCGTGATCGCCGCGGACACCACGACGTCGTCGCCGCCGAGCTCACCCGCGGCGTCTGGCAGCTGCAGGGGTCCCCTTCGCGCGTCCCCTACAGCCGCTTCCGCCCGTCTCCCTTCTGGCAGGGGACCTTTCGCGCCGTCGTGCAGGATCAGCAGGCCTCGAAGAACGCGCTGTCGATCTGGACGATCGGCTCGGGCTCGCCGCAGCGCTTCGACGACACGTTCAGCGCGCCGAACCAGCTGACGCGCCCGCGCGCCGCCGCCCGCCGCGATTCGGGCAATGCGGTAATCGTGTTCGAAGACGACCGCGACGGGTGGGTCCGGATCCGCGCGCAGGGTCGAAAACCCTGAGCCTCAAGGGTCGGCCAGCAACCCATCGGCGAGCGCATAGCGCCCTCCAATCACCAACCCGACCGCCCCATGCTTGTACGGCGACAACCACTCGACCGCCGCCCGGCGCGCATCCTGATTCGGAGCGAAGTACCGAACCTCGGCCTGCAGCGAGAACCGCGAAAACCGAATCTGCACCCCGACCGACGGTGACACGTCGACCGCGAGCCCCAGCGACGAAAGCTGCGTGGTCACCGAAACGAACGGTACGAACCGGCGCGATAAATTCCAGCTCGCCGTCAGCGACGCATCGACGAACCCCAGCGCCGGCGACTCGAAGTCCGTGAACAGATAGCCGCGCCACCCGAACGTCAGCGCCGGCCGCGCGCCCTTCGTCTCGAGCACCAACCAGCTGCCGCCCACGTCGAACCCCGCGATCTTCTGCGCGATCAGCGTCGTCAGGTGCAGGTGTGTCGACAGATCCGATCGCTGCGTGAAGCCCCACGCCACGCCCACCGTCGACAACGGCACCGGCACCGGAATGCCGCCCACGATCGCCGCGGGTCCACCCACCGCCGCTTCCACCACGAGCACGCCCTTCGGCGTCGGCCGCACCTGCGTCGACAGGCCACAGCCCGACGTTAGAAGTCCGATCGCCATCGCCCACGCGCGCATTGAGACCTGTGCCCTACCGAGTGCGAGTGGTAATTGCCACTGCCATGCGAACCCTGCTGCTCGGCTGCCTGCTGTGGTGTGGCGCTGCCTCTGCCGACGATCTGAAGGCGATCGTCAAAGAGCACCGCCTGGCGAACGGAATGCTTTGGCTGGTCGTCGAACGCCCGCAGGCCCCCGTCTTCACCGGCTTCATCCGCGTTCGCGTCGGCGGAGCAGACGAACAGCCCGGCGCCACCGGCCTCGCCCACCTCTTCGAGCACATGGCCTTCAAGGGCACCCCGATGCTCGGCACCACCGACTTCGAGGCCGAGAAGAAGCTGCTCGCCGAGATCGCAAAGGTCGGCGACGCGATCGCCATCCTCCAGCGCTCGAACAACGGCAGTACGCCCGAAGCGGTCGAGCTCAAGAAGAAGCTGGCCACCCTCTCGAAGCAGCACGGCGATCTCACCGACGAGAACGCGCTCGCGTCGCTGTACACGCTCAACGGCGGCGTCGGCCTCAACGCCACCACCGACAAAGACACCACCAGCTACTTCGTCAGCTTGCCGAAGAACCGCTTGCAGCTGTGGTTGATGGTCGAAGCCCAGCGTCTTGCCGCGCCCGTGCTGCGCGACTTCTACACCGAGCGCGACGTCGTCCAGGAAGAGCGCCGCATGAGCATCGATTCGAACCCGCAGGGCGCCATCTACGAAGAGCTCAACCACATCGCCTTCGTCTCGAGCCCGTACCGCTGGCCGACCGTTGGCTACACGGAAGATCTGCAGGCGATGTCGCTGAGCCGCGCGCAGGCCTTTCGCGATCTCTATTACGCGCCCGGCAACGCCGTCGGCTGCATCGTCGGCGACGTGAAGTTCGAAGAGCTCAAGCCGCTGCTCGAGAAGACCTTTGGGCAGATTCCTGCGCGGCCGCTGCCGCCCGCACCGGTGTTCGCCGAGCCACCCTCGCGCGCCCAGCGCCGGTCGACCGTCTTCTTCGACGCGAGCCCCCGCATCTTTCTCGCGTTTCGCAAGCCGCCCCCGCCGACGCATGACGACTTCGTGTTCGACGTGCTCGACGTGCTGCTCGGCGAAGGCCGCACCGGGCGGCTGCACAAACGGCTCGTGCTGAAAGATCGTCTCGTCCAGAGCGTCGGGGTCTTCGGTGGCCCCGGCTCACGCCTGGATGCGCTGTTCATCATCGCGGCGACGCCGCTGAAGGGCGTGAAGAACGAGGACGTCGAAAAGGCGATCTGGGACGAGCTCGAGAAGCTCAAGGTCGAGAAGGTGACCGACACCGAGCTGCAGAAGGTTCGCAACCGCGTCACGGCGGACCACGCCCGCGCGCTGGACACGAACAGCGGCCTGGCCTCGGCGCTCACGTGGGATCAGCAAGTGATCGGCGACTGGCGGTACATCGCGGACCACCCGGCGAAGATCAACCAGATCGAGCCGCTCGAGATCCTCGAGACCGCGAAGAAGTACTTCGTGCGCGAGAACTCCGTCGTCGTGGATCTCGCCCGCCCGGTTGGAGGTGCCAAGTGAAGCGCGCTGCCCTCGTCATTCTTTGCGCTGCCTGCGCCACCACGGCTCCGTTAGAGGTCGTCACCCGCCACGAGCCCGGCCTCACGTCTCAAGCCACGCGCCCGCCGCCCATCGGCTGGTCCGAGCTTCCGGCGGCGCTCGCGGTCGACCCGCGCAAGACCCCCATCGACCCGCTGCCGCTGAACGTGATCAAGCCGATCAAGTCGACGCTGCCCAACGGCCTCGTCGTCTACGCGCTCGAGGATCATGCCGCTCCGCTGGTCGCCGTGCGCGCGTTGATCTGGGCCGGCCAGTATGACGACTCCGACAAGAAGCTCGGCACCGCGGGCCTCACCGCTGAGCTCGTCACCAGCGGCGGGGCAGGGGCCTTGTCCGCAGAACAGCTCGACGAGCTGCTCGAGTTTCACGCGGCCGACCTCTCGGGCGGTGCCGCCGACGAGTACAGCCAGATCTCGTTGAGCACGCGCAGCGAAGATCTGGCCAAACTGTTCCCCATCTTCGCCGACGTGCTGCAGAAGCCCCGCTTCCAGCAAGACCGCTTCGACGTCGCCGTCACCTCGAGCCTCGAGAGCATCCGCCGGCGGCCTGATCGCCCCGACGGCCTGGCCGCTCGCGCCCTCAACAAAGCCATCTTCGGCCCCACCACACTGCTCGGCCGCGAGATCACCGAAGCCAGCCTCAAGGCGATCACCCCCGCCGATCTCAAGGCGTTTCACGCGAAAGCATACTCGCCCAAAGCCACCGCGATTCTCGTCAGCGGCGACTTCGACGCGGCGTTGCTCAACCAGCTGATCAAGACCCACCTGGGCAACTGGAAGGGCGGCGACCGCGTCGTGCGCACCTACCCCGCGCCTCTTCCGCTTCAGCGCCGCGTCATCGTCGTCCCGAAGGCCACGCCCCAGGCCAAGGTCCGCATCGGGGGGCATGGCTACACGCGCAAGTCGCCCGACGAGTACGCGATGCGCCTGGTCAACACCACGCTCGGAGCCTTCGGCGTGGGCCGTCTGTACAAAGAAATTCGCGACGCGAAGGGCCTCGCCTATTCCGCGTCTTCGTCGGTGAGCCCCGGCCCCACCAGCGGCACATTCACGGCGAACTTCGACACCCGCCCCGAGCAGGTCGGCCAGGCGCTGGACGCGGCGCTCAAGATTCTCGGCGACGAAGCGTCGACGCTGCCGCCCACCGTCCCCGAGCTCAAGCAGGCCGCCGACATGACGATCAACTCGTTCGCGTTTCGCTTCGATCACGTCAGCAAGATCGTGTTCGAGAAGGCGCTGTTCGACATGTTCTCGTACGACGACGACTACCTCGAGAAGTACCGCGACAACGTCTCGAAGGTCGATGCAGCGGCAGCAAGCGCGGCGGTGAAGAAGCTCGCGAAGCTCGACGCTCTGCAGATCGTGATCGTGGGACCCGTCGACAAGCTCGGCGACCTGAGCCGCTTCGGGCCGGTGACCACAATCACAGACGTCGAAGCATTCAAGTAAACCGTCACGCCGGTCAGAAAAATGGACGAGGCGCAACGCGCCCGTAACCTTCGCAACACCTCACCGCAGTGCTGTCGCGGTGAGCAGCGAACCCACTGACCGGAGCAGTTCCCAATGAGCGAAAAGCGCAAGCACAACCGCGTCCCCCTCGACATCTACCTCAACAAGTACGTCGCCGGAGTGCCCTACATGGCGCGCACCGCCGACATTTCGCGCGAAGGCGTTTCACTCGCCAACCTCATCGAGCCTGATCTTTCGGGCAAGCGCGTCGGCCTGCAGTTTCAGCTGCCTGGCTCGGAAGAAGTCATCTACGCAGAAGGCGAGATCGTGCGTGAGTGGCTCGACACCGGCGCGGAAGGCAGCGGCGTGAAGTTCACGCTGGTCACCGAACGGCACCGCCGCTTGATCGAGAACTACGTCACCACTGCGCAGTAGCTGTTCCACTTTGGATCGAGCGCGGAGGCCTGCCGTCCGGCTCCGCGCCGCTATGGATCGCAAGAACCCCTGAATTTGCAGGCTTCTTGACCTTCGAAGGGTGGGCGAATTGAATCGACGCCTCCCCAAAAGGAAGGTCTTCGTGAAGCGCTTTCTGCCGCTGCTGATCCTCGTGTTGCCCCTGGTCGCAACCGCTCAGGCGGCAAAAGACAAGTTCACTGGCGATCCCAAGAGCGTCCCCGGGGTCAACTGGGGCGGCCAGATGATCAAGGCCACCGGCGCTGGCGCTCCGGATCTTTCGGTGAAGAACCCCGCCCAGGCTCGCCTGGGGGCCGAACGCGCTGCGCTGCTCGACGCGATGCGCAACCTGCTCGGCCAGTTGAAGGGCGTTCAGATCACCGCCGAGAAGAAGATGGACGACGCGATGAAGGACGACAAAGTCCGCGCTCGTGTCGAAGGCCTCGTTCGCGGCTACAAGGTCATCGGCAAGCGCTACTTCTCGGACGGCGGCGTCGAGGTCGACATCGAAGTTCCCGTCTCGCTGCTCACCGAAGTCTTCGACCCCGAACCGCTGCAGGTGCTGGTCGGGATGAAGGTCGAAGGCGAGAAGACGAACACGGGCCTGGTGATCGACGCCCGCGGCCTCAAGGTCACCCCCGCCCTTTCGCCCCGCGTTCTCGACGAGGCCGGCAAGGCGCTGTACTCGGTCGATTCGCTCTCGGCCGATGCGCGCAAGGCCACCGGCGTCGCGTCCTACGTGCAGAGCCTCGACGAAGCGAAGAAGTCGCTGAAGGCCGGCGACAAGCCGCTGATCCTCAAGGCCGCCAAAGCCAACGGCAGCGATCTGCAGCTCGACCTCGCCGACGCGACGAAGCTGCTCGCCACCAACGCCGCCTTCCTCGCCGAAGGCCGCGTGGTCATCGTCACCAACTAGAGAGCGCCATGAATCTCCTCAAGCTCGGTACGACGATTCTTTTTCTCTCTGCTGCGGCCCTCGCTGCGCAACCTCCCATCGTCACCAAAGAGGCAACAGGCCAGGCGGCGATCATCAAAGGCGACGAACAGAAGGCGTTCGATGAGGCGGTGAAACAGGCGCTGCGTTCCGCGGTGGAACAGACCGCCGGCGTGCTCATCACCGCCGACACGGCCACGCTGAACAGCATGCTGGTGCGCGACGAGGTCTACGCCAGGGCCACCGGCTACGTGAAGAAGTACGACGTGGTCAGCAAGAAGGCCGAGCGCAACGTGATGACCGTGACGGTCAAGGCCGAGGTCGGCACGGCCGAGCTCGACAAGGACCTCGAAGCCGTAAAGGGGATGATCGGCCGGCTCACCCGCAACAAGCTGATCATCGTCACGCAGGAACAGGCGATCGACGAGAAGGGCGTCGTCACCAGGTCCGAAGTCCTCTCGTCCGCGCTGTCGGACGCGTTCCGCAAAGACGGCTGGCAGATTCTCGACGAGAAGGGCGGCGGCGACAGCCTGAAGCTCGCGGGCGGAGTCGGGCAGGGCGCTCCGGCGGTCAAAGACGTGCTCAAGACCACCGACGCCGACTTCGTCGTCTACGGCACGGTCAACTTCCGGTACCACGTCATTCCGTTCGGCGGAAAAGACAGGGAAGGCAACCCGCTGATCTTCCCGATCACCGCCGAGTACGACTTCACGATGTACAACGTTCGCAGCCGCGACCAGCTGGCGAAGGTCGCCGGCAAGTTCAACGAGCAGCAGATGCAGGCGAAGGGCGTCTCGACCCTGATGAGCTACTCGCGCACCGCCGCCGACTTCAGCAAGCTCGAGGCGCCGCGCATCATCAACGAGCTGCGCACGCCCGTGCTCGAGTACCTGCGCGACAAGGCCGTCAACGGCAACAGCGTGACGCTCACCGTCTCGGGCCTTTCCGACATCAACGCCGTCGACGAGTTTTCCGATGCCGTGAAGACGATCAAAGACGTCAGCCAGGTGAAGCAGAACGGCGACTTCGACAACGGGAAGATGCAGTACACCGTGACGGTGCTCGGGAGCGCGATGGACTTCGGCAAGCTGCTCGGCAAGTCGAAGTACAAGTCAAAGCCGCTGAAGGTCACCGCGGTGAAGGACAACCTGGTCGAGGTCGCGATCGCCAGGTGAAGTGGCGGGTGTTGGTCCTCTGCACCACGGGCTGCGCGACCACGGCGCCTCCGGCAGCGATGGTTCAGGCGGCGCAGGGCATGGAAGAACACCGCGGGCGCGCCTGGGGGGCTCAGCTCGCTCTCACTTGCGACCCCACCGATGCCGACGTCTTCCTCGACGGCGTCCCGCAGGGCACCTGTCTCGATTTTTCCGGGTCCCCCCGTGGGCTCACGCTGCCGGAAGGGATGCACAAGATCGAAGTAAAGAAGTCCGGGTTCTGGCCGTATGAAACGTACGTGGATTCTGGCGGCACCCGCACCGCGTTGACCGCCAGGCTGACGCCGCACTGAGGAGCTTTCAAATGATCAGGTCCCTGCTCGCCGCCACGCTGCTTCTAGTTCCGGCTGTCGCTTCCGCCGCGATCGGCACCGTCGCCGTGCTCGAAGGCAAAGCCACCCGGACGCCCGAAAAGGGGGCCGCCGTGCCGCTGGCCGTCGGCACCGCGATCGAGCTCAAGGACACGATCAAAGTCACCCGGGGCAACCTTCGCTTCGACTTGAACGACGGCAGCCAGATCGCGCTCACCGAAAAGTCCGAGCTCTTCGTCGACAACGCGACGTTCGAAGGCCAAAACTGCACGGGCTTCCTCGGCACCCTCAAGACCGGCAGCCTGTGGACGAAGGTGAAGAAGATGCTCGGCGCAGCGAAGTACGAGGTCCGCACCGAACGCGCCGTCGCCGGCGTTCGCGGCACCATCTTTCGCATCGACGCCGACACGCTGGTCAAGGCCGCGAAGGGCCGCGGGCAGGGCCGCCACGCCAGCGTCGTTCGCGTCACCGAAGGCATCGTCCGCGTGAACCCCGGCCCGGGTGCCAAACCTTCCGTTCCAAAATCGGGCCCCCGAACCGAGGTCGCGGGGCCGAAAGAGATCAGCGAAGACGAGTGGGAAGCGAAGTTCGTCGAGCTTCAGAAAGGCGAGAACGTCGCCGTCGGCGTCGACCTGTTCGAAGCCGCCGAGCTCTCGAAGGCGCAGCAGAACGACAACTTCCAGAAGTGGCTCGACAAGCAGTGACCGAGCCCGAGCTACCCCCCGACAACTGCGGGCTGCCCGAGGCCGAGGCGCGCCGCATCGACTTCTGGTGGGCCGGCGGCGTCGTCGCGTCGATGGCGCTGCTCTTCATCGCCGTCTCGCTGGTTCGCGGGGTCGCGATTCCCGTCTTCCTCGCCCTCGCCCTCGCGTACGCGCTGAACCCAATCGTCACCTTCGCGGCCGCACGTGGCTTGAGCCGCACGTCGGCGACCGTCGGCGTCTTCATCGTGCTCAGCCTGCTCGTCTACGGCGCCGCGCTCTACGTCATCCCCCTCTTCTCCGAGCAGGCCGAGAAGCTGCCTGGCTTCTTCAAGGCGGCCAGCGTTCAGGTCGTCCCCTGGGTCGAGACGAACTTCAACGTCTCGGTGCCCGGCCTCATTCGCGAACGCACCGAAGACCTCGGCAACCAGGCGTCGCTGTTGCTCACGCAGAACGCGCCCACCGCGGCCAAGCTGCTGGGCAGCATCGCGACCAACACCGCCGCGCTGATCTTCATCCTCGTGGCCGTGCTCGTCGTGCCGGTGCTCGGCTTCTTCTTCCTCGCCGACTACCCGAAGCTGATCGCGCTCGGCAAGAGCCTCATTCCCCTTCGCGCCGTCACGCTCGTCAGCCGCCGTTTCTCGGAAGCCGACGACGTGCTCTCGAACTTCGTTCGCGGCCAGCTCACCGTTGGAGCGATCCTTTCCGTCATCTATTCCGTCGGCCTTTCGATCGCGCGCATCGAGACCGCGATCGTGATCGGGCTCATCGCCGGCTTTGGGACGCTGGTCCCCTACGTCGGCCCGGGCCTCGGCGTCTGCCTCGCGCTCGCCGGGGTCGCGCTGTCCTGGTACGGCCCCTGGCAGCTGGTCGTCGTCGCGGTCACCTTCCTCGGCACGGCGGTGGTCGAAGGGCTGGTGATCACCCCGCGCGTCGTCGGGAAGAAGGTCGGCCTGCCGCCCGTCGCGATCATCATCGCCATCCTCGCGTTCGCCGAAGTGTTCGGCTTCGTCGGCGTGCTGCTGGCCGTACCGCTGACCGCGGTGCTGAAGGTGGTGCTGCGCGTCGTCATCACCCGTTACCGGCGCACGCGCGTGTATCTCGCCGGCACTCCGACCGCGTGATCGCTTCGGCCCTCGCGCTGGTGGTGCTGGCCGCCGAACCGCCGCCCGACACGGCCGTCTTTCTCGCCACTGCCGTTCGGGTTCATCTGCACGCCAGCGAAGAGGTCGACCCCGACTACCTGCGCGCGCTGG